>CAYRNB010000003.1:17147-78014 GCA_964425315.1 uncultured Rhodoblastus sp. | reverse complement strand
CGAAATAGTCCGCTTCGGTTTTGGCCTTGATCTCATCGGCGGTGACGCCGTCGGCGAGTTCGATGAGTTTGGCGCCGCCGGTTCCGTGCTTGTCGATGGAAAAGACGCCGAGATCGGTGATCAGCAGATCGACGACGCGCGCGCCGGTGAGCGGCAGGCTGCATTTGTGCAAAAATTTCGGCCCGTCTTTGGCGACATGCTCCATCACCACCACGACTTTTTTCACCCCCGCCACCAGGTCCATGGCGCCGCCCATGCCCTTGATCATCTTGCCCGGGATCATCCAATTGGCGAGATCGCCGTTCTCCGCCACCTGCATGGCGCCGAGAATCGACAGGTCGATATGGCCGCCACGGATCATGGCGAAGGATTCGGCCGAAGAAAAAAAGCTGGTCGTCGGCAATTCGGTGATCGTCTGCTTGCCGGCGTTGATGAGGTCCGCGTCCTCCTCGCCCTCGTAGGGGAAGGGCCCCATGCCGAGCATGCCGTTCTCGCTCTGCAATTGCACGCTCATGCCCGGAGGAATGAAATTGGACACCAGCGTCGGAATGCCAATGCCGAGATTGACGTAAAATCCGTCGCGCAATTCCTTGGCGGCGCGCGCCGCCATCTGGTCGCGGTTCCAGGCCATCAGACTTCTCCTCCGGTCGCGGCGATCGGGCTGGTGCGTTGGCGCGTGGTGCGCTTTTCAATGTGCTTGGTCGGCTCGGGCACATGCACGATGCGCTGCACGTAAATGCCGGGCGTGTGGATTTCGTCGGGATCGAGTTCGCCGGCATGGAACAGATGCTCGACCTCGGCCACCGTGATTTTGCCCGCGGTCGCCATCATCGGATTGAAATTGCGCGCGGTCTTGCGGAACACCAGATTGCCTTCGGTGTCGCCCTTCCAGGCGTGCACGATCGAAACATCGGCGACGAGGCCCGTCTCCATCACGTAATTCTCGCCGTTGAACACCCGGGTTTCCTTGCCGTCGGCGATCATCGTGCCGAAGCCGGTCTTGGTGTAGAAGGCGGGAATGCCGGCGCCGCCGGCGCGAATGCGCTCGGCCAAAGTGCCCTGCGGATTGAATTCGATCTCCAGCTCGCCGGCGAGATATTGCTCGGCGAAAAGTTTGTTTTCCCCGACATAGGACGAGACCATCTTCTTCACCTGCCGCGTCTCCAGGAGAACGCCGAGGCCAATGCCGTCCACGCCGGCGTTATTGGAAATGAAAGTGAGGCCTTTCGCCCCCGATTCCTTCACCGCCTCGATCAACGCCTCGGGAATGCCGCAAAGGCCGAAGCCGCCGGCCATCAGCGTCATGCCGTCCTTCACCAGCCCGGCCATGGCCGAGCGGGCGTCTGGGAAAACTTTTTTCATGGGCCTGTTCCGATTTTGGAATTTGCTGCGGCGCAACCATATAGGCGCGAGGTCTTAGGGTCCAGGGCCTGTTGACAACCCTTTCGTATCTGCCGCCGAGGCCCGAAAGAGGTCACATTCGAGCGTTTGCGCGAAGAGACGGCAGGAAGCGCGCGGGCCCTCCATTTTCCGCTTGGGACGAAGAACTGCGGGCTTGTAAACTATATGTTCAGTAAGGCGAATCACTTTTCGGACACGAATCTGGATTAGATTTCGCGCCATGGGCGTGGGAACCGGGGGGCCGGCCAGGTCGTTTTGACGTTGCGCTATCTCTTCGACTGTTCAGTTTGCGTTCATGACGCTTCCCGCATCTTGCGGTTCAAGATTGGTTTTTCCGTCGCGGCCCAGGCGCGCGACGACGGATCGAAGGAGAGAAAATGATGAGGATCGCCTCGAAATTGACCGCGATCGGCGCCATGGCGGCCTTGTTCGCCGGCCTTTCGGTTGCGACGCCGGCCCAGGCCGACTGCGATGGATGCGGCGCCGGCATAGCCGCCGGCATTATCGGCGGCGCCATGCTCGGCGCGGCCATCGCCAATTCCGACCAGCCCCATTACTACCGCAGATGCTGGATCGAGCATCGCGCGATCTATGACGAAGATGGCGATTACCTTGGGCGGCGCCGCGTGCGCGTTTGCCGCTGAGCGCCAATCGGATTCCAGCAAAAGGCCCCCGCGCGGGGCCTTTTTCATGTGGCGAATCCATATAGTTCCCGCCTGGATCGAGCCGAAATCGCTTCAATGCGACAAGAGCACCGGCACGGTCATGTGCCGAAGCATGTAGCGCGAGCCCGCGCCGCGCGAAAACAAGGGATAGCCGCCGCCGCCGAAAGCGCCGATCGCCAGCAGATCGGCGCCGTGATCGGCGGCGCGATTGAGAAGCGCGTCCATCAGCCCGATATCGCCCAAGGACAATTGTTCGGCGTGGGCCGTTACATGATGGGCCGCGAGATGAGCGACAGCGAGATGCAGCGCTTCCTTCTGATTGGCGAAGGCGCGCGCGTCATTGGGCTTGGATAGGCCGACGACCAGGGCCTCCGCGCCCTTGGCGACCAGCATCATGCCGTCGCAAAATCCTCGCGCTGCGGAGCGCGCGTCCGACCAGGCGAAAACTGGCCGCTCCCCGACCTGGGCGAAATCGCCGACATAAGGAATGACCAGCGCGGGGCGGCCGGACTGGATGATGATTTCTTCGGCCATGCCGGGCGGCGTCAGCGGATCGCCGGCGCGCGGCTGGCCGATCACGACCAAGTCGAAATGCCGCGTCAGATCGACCATTTGCGGAAGGATGTCACCCTCTTCGCCACGATTGAGATCGCGCCATTGCGCGTCGAGCCCTTGCGTCGCGGCGACGAAACCGGCCCGGCTGGCATCCGCAGCCTTGACATAGCCGCGCGGCGGCCAGTCAGGCTCCATTTCCTCCGCCTGCGAGGCGACGCGGGCGAAAATGCCGGTGAGCCGCGCGGCGTTGCGCCGCGCCAGATCAGCGGCGACGCGCAGACGCGCGCCCGACCTTTCGCTGCCGGTCAAATGGACCAGAATGCTGCATAAGGACATTGCGGAGGCGCCTCCTCGAGCGTGACGCAAAAACGCCGAAGCCGGCTTTCAGAAAGGATCATGCTCAATCAAAAAGCTTAAGGCATCTTCCGTCGGCATGTAAACGCGTCAAGCGCCGATCGCAACGCCTCAGGCGCGCGGTCAGGCGGATTGACGGAGAAATGGATTATGCTTCCTTTCGGCTCCGATCGTGCCGAGCGGCCCGTGGCCGCTGAGAAAAGTCACCTCGTCGTCGAGCGTCAGAAGCTTGGTTTTGATCGAGCGAAGCAGCGCGGCGTGGTCTCCGCCGGGCAGATCGGTGCGCCCTATGGACCCCTGAAACAAAACGTCGCCCACCAGGCAGAAACGCATCGCCTCATTGACGAAAACCACGCTACCCGGCGTATGGCCGGGACAATGACGCACCGAAAGAGACGCCTCGCCGAAGGTGACCACGTCGCCCTCGTCGAGCCAGCGGTCGGGCGTGACATTGCGGCAAGGAAAGCCGAACATGGCGGAAGCCGCCTCCAGCCCGTCGAGCAGGAATTTGTCGGCGATCTGCGGCCCCTCGATCGGCGCGCCGACGATTTCGCGCAATTCCGCCGCGCCGCCGGCGTGATCCGCGTGGCCGTGGGTGAGGAAAATCTTCTCCACTTCCGCTCCGGTCTGCTCGATGGCGCGACGAATGACCGGAACGTCGCCGCCTGGGTCGATCACCGCCGCCTTTTTCGTCGATTCGCAGATCAGGAGGGCGCAGTTCTGCTGGAAGGGCGTAACTGGAATAATGGCCAATTTGACTTGTGTCATGACGTCTCCCCACCCTCAGATTAGCTTCAGCAGCGCGCGCAAGCCAGAAAATAGCGTGAAGGTGCACGGAAAGCCGCAGTTTTTGTCCGCAAAAACCGATTCTTGCGGCGATAAAACGCACGACATAGGTCTAAGGCCAAAAAAATTGCTCCCTTAGACATAATTCTTTAGCATGCCGCTTCCCGTCGCAGCCAAACGGCTCAAGTCGGGATTCCGGCCGCGGCCGGCGAGAAAGAGGCGTTAAGGCTTGAGAATGAACCATTATGCGTATCATTTTTATGAGATGGCGCAATTAGCCATGGCCCCGGCGCGGGCGCTTTCCGACCTGACGCGAATGACGTTCAAGAACCCGGCCAACCCCCTGACCTATACGTCGGTAGGCCGCAATCTCGCCGCTTCGGCCGAATTGTTCGAACGCATCACCCGCCGCTACGGCAAACCGGCGTTCGGCATCGAAAAGGTCATGGTCGAGGGACAGGAAGTCGAGGTCGAAGAAAGAGTCGTCTGGCAGCGCCCCTTCTGCCAACTCATCCATTTCCGGCGCCATTTTCTTCCGGCGGAGGCTTCGGCGCAACCGCGCCTGCTGATCGTCGCGCCCATGTCTGGCCATTACGCCACGCTTCTGCGCGGCACGGTCGAGACCTTTCTGACCACCCATGACGTCTATATCACCGATTGGGTCGATGCGCGGCAGGTTCCCCTGAACGTCGGCGATTTCGATCTCGACGACTATATCGATTACGTCATCGACTTGTGCCAATTTCTGGGCGAGGCGGGCGGCCCGCCCTTCCATATTCTCGCGGTCTGCCAGCCCTCGGTCCCGGTTCTGGCGGCGGCGGCGCGGATGGAGGCGGAGGATCACCCCCATCTGCCGGCCTCGATGACGCTGATGGGCGGACCGATCGACACCCGCCGCAATCCCACCGGGGTCAACAAACTGGCGCAAAAGCGCGGTCCACGCTGGTTCCGCCGCAATTGCATCCATGTCGCGCCCTTTCCCTATCCGGGCGTCGGCCGCAAGGTCTATCCGGGCTTTCTCCAGTTGTCCGGCTTCATGGCGATGAATTTCGACCGCCATGTCAGCGCCCATGTCGACATGTTCAACCATCTGGTCGAGGGCGATGGCGATTCGGCCGAAAAACATCGCGAATTCTACGACGAATATCTGGCGGTGATGGATCTGACCGCCGAATTCTATCTGCAAACCATCGATACGGTCTTCGTCCATCATTTGTTGCCGAAAGGCGAGATGAAGCATCGCGGCCAGCCGGTCGACCTGACCTCAATCAGGCGCATCGGGCTGATGACGGTGGAGGGCGAAAAAGACGATATTTCCGGCGTCGGGCAGACCGAGGCCGCGCAGGTCCTCTGCGTCAATATTCCACCGGAGCTGCGCCAGCATTATCTGCAGAAGGACGTCGGCCATTACGGCGTGTTCAACGGCTCGCGCTTCCGCAAGGAGATCGCGCCGCGCATTTGCGCCTTCCACGCCAAGGTCGAAGCGAATCTTCCGTTCGAAGAGGCCGTTTGAGCGCGCTTCGCCCGGATCGACGCCGCTCAAGCGCCAAAAAAAACAAATTCGGAATAGGCAAGGTCGCCGAGCCTCGGCGCGTGCGGGCCGCGGAAGTATTTCGGCCCGCGTTCGGGAAGGAACCGCCCGACCAGCCCCTCGATCGGGCCATTGGCGTCGGCGATACAGAGAATCGAACCGCGTCGCAGCAGATAACGGCCGAGGACGCCCGAAATGCGCTGCAGATCGGCGACGTCGCGGCAATAGACGATCTGGCGCGCCGGGAGGAAGCCAAGCAGCATTTTTTTCCGCAGGACCACGGGAAAGGCCTCGCCGCGGCTGAGGCAGATCAGGGATTGGCAGCCGAGCGCCTGATGCTCCTCGAGGATGCGCCGCTCATTGCCGGGGAGCCGCGCCGCTTCTTCCTCGCCGGGCCGAAAAACCGCGACTCGATCGCCCGGGTCGGCGCGACTCAAAGCTGGAAGGAAGGCGACCTGGCCCTCACAATAGCGCTTGAAACCGAAAGCAGGGGCCGCGCTCCATGTCTTCTCGACTGGCGAGACATTAGTGAATATGACATCTCGGTTGCGAGTCGCCGCGAAAACCAGCCTCGCCGCGTGGCAGCGATAGGCCGGATCGGCGCACCAGCTCGAGAGATTGCAGCGCGGCACTTTGTCTTCTCCCGCGCCCGGGAGCGATGCGATTGTCAGAAGGACGCCGACGATTTCGCCTGATTGCGCGAGCGCATAGCCATATTTAGGAAAGCCCTGCAATTTCGGGCGCGCGGCGAGGCGAGCCAAACCGCGTTCCCAGTAACGTCGCGGGCGAAGGGGGAAGCCACGGCGCAGGCAGGCGACGACGCCTGGTAGATCGTCGTCCTCGATTTCGCGACAGTTCAGGTTTTCGGTCAATCGGCCCAGGGCAGACATCTGCTTTTCCTGCAATAGGAAAAGGTATACTTTATTCGGCGCGCGCCTTTAATAGCTACACCATGCATATGAATGCTTAATTTTTGCGTAACCTTAACAAGGGCGCAGTCAGACGATAATTTCGTCGGGGAGCGAAGGAACGGACGCGGCGCGCCATTGCGCCAGCAGGGCGCGAAGAGTCGCCGGTTTGATGGGCTTGTTGATCACCATCACGTCCTTCTGGAAGGCGCGCAGCCGCATCTCGTCGGAACGATCGGCGGTGATCAGCGCGGCCGGCAGATTTTTGCCGAATTTCCAACGCATGGCGACGATGGCGTCGACGCCGTCGCCTTCGTCGAGATGAAAATCGGCCAGAATTGCGTCGGGCGTGCGCTTCTGGCGCGCCAGTTCGGCCATCGCCTCGCGCTGGCTGCGCGCCAGGACGGGCGCGCAGCCCCAACCGGCCAGGAGCGCCCTCATGCCCTCGACGATCTTAGGATCGTTGTCGATGGCGACCACTATCATATCGGCGAGCGGCGAAAGGCGCGGCGCCGGAGCCGAGCCCGCCTCGCCCCGCGCCGCGGCGGGCGGCGTCGTGGCGACCGGCGCCGCCACCGAAAAGACCGAGCCCTTGCCCGGCGTCGAATTCACCGTCAGGCCGTGTCCCAATACGCGCGCCAAGCGCTCGACAATGGACAGCCCGAGACCGAGGCCGGGCGCCGCGCCTGCTCCGGCGTCGAGCCGTTCGAATTCGCGAAACACCGCCTTGCGTTTATCGGCGGGTATGCCGATGCCAGTGTCCCAAACCTCCAGCCGCAACCTGCCGCGGCAGCGCCGCGCCCCCACCAGGACGCGCCCGTGACCAGTGTATTTGATGGCGTTGGAGATCAGGTTCTGCAGCAGGCGGCGCAGCAATTTCTTGTCCGAGCGCACCGCGAGCGAGCAGGGGGCGAAGGTCAGCCTCAAGCCCTTCCCTTCGGCAAGAGGCGCAAATTCAATATTGAGTTGGCGGAAAAGATCGTCGATGCGGATATTGCTCAGCTCGACCTTCATGGCCCCGGCGTCGAGACGCGACATTTCCAGAAGCGCGGAAAAAATGTCTTCGACCGCTTCAAGCGAGGAATCGACATTGCGCGCCAGAGCGCTCGCCTCCTGCGGCGGCGCGCCCGCGTCGACGCGCTGGGAGAGCGAGGCGGCGTAAAGCCGCGCGGCGTTGAGCGGCTGCAGAATGTCGTGGCCGGCCGCGGCAAGAAAGCGCGTCTTGGAAATATTCGCTTCCTCGGCTTCCGCCTTGGCGCGCGCCAGTTCGTCGTTCGCCTGAGTCAATTGCTCGGTGCGTTCGCGCACGCGCCGCTCCAAAGTTTCGTTCGCGGCTTCGAGAGCCTGCTCCGCCGCATATTGGCCGGTGACATCGGTATAGGTGACGACCAGGCCGCCATCGGAAGTGCGGGCGGCGCGGGTTTCAATGACCTTGCCGGAGGGAGAAAGCGGAATGCGGAACGGCTCGCTGCCGGTCAGCCGCTCCAGCCGCGCCGCCACGAGTTCGTCCGGGGGGCCGAGACCGTAAAGGCCGCGCCGGGCGTTGAAGCGCAGGATGTCGTCGAGCGCGACGCCGGCGCGCGCGTAAGCCGCGGGAAGATCGAACATGTCGCGAAATTCGCGGTTCCAGCAGGTGAGGCGCAGATCGGCGTCGAAAACGGAAATGCCCTGGCGGGCGAAATCGAGCGCATGCTGCAGCATGTCGCGGCTATAGAGCAAAGCGGCGGAGGCGTCGTCCATCAGGCGCAGGGCCGCCGCGCTCGACACGTTGCGCCGGCGCAAAAGCAGCGACAGCACCAGCCGCGACGAGGCGGCGCCGATCACCGAAGCGAGCAGATGTTCCGAGATGCGCAGGAGATGGATGTCGGCTTCCGCGCGCGGGTCGTAGCTCAGGCCACGGCCGGCGAAAAAAGCCTCGAACGCCTCGCGGGTGCGCTCGGCGCCGAGATAGCGCGCGACCGTCGCCTCGACATCGGAGGCCGGCACGCTGGAGCGCCAAAGCCGGAAGGACTGCGCCATGGGCGCTTCGGTCTTGCCGACGAAAATGTCGGCCTGCAGCCTCTCGATCGGCGTCGGCTGACGGGCCAGCGAAAAGACGACATAGGCGAGCGCATTGCCGAGCAGGCTCCAGAACACGCCGTGAGTCAGCGTCGACATTTGCAGGTCGAAAAAGTCCCTCGTCCCCATGAGCGAATTGGGGGCGGCGAAGCCGCCGTGCGCCATGCCGGCGTCGATCGTCGGCGCCAGCAGGGCATAAGCCCAGATCGCCGTCCCCGTCACCAGCCCGGCGATGGCGCCGAGCGAAGTGCCGCGCCGCCAGGCCAGGGCGCCGACAAAGGCCGGCCCCAGTTGCGCCACGCAGGCGAAGGACAGCATGCCGATGGAGGCGAGCAGCGCCTCGCCCGAGAGCCGGCAATAGCCATAGGCGAGCAGCAGAACGACGACGATGGCGATGCGGCGCACCATCAGGATGCGCTGGCCCGCCTGGCCCGACGCCGCGCCGGCGAGCGAACCGTTGCGCCAGCGCCCGAAGCGCAGCAGCAGCGGAATGACCAGATCGTTCGACACCATGATCGACAGAGCGACCGACTCGACAATGACCATGGCGGTCGCCGCCGACATTCCCCCCAGTGTGGCGGCGAGCGTCGCAGCGCCGCTCCTGGCCGCGATCGGCAGGGCCATGACGGTGATGTCGCGATCGATCGCGCCGGGAAAGCGCACCAGTCCGGCTATCGCCAAAGGCACGACGAAGAGATTGATCGCCAGAAGATAGAGCGGAAAAGCGGCGGCGGCAGCGCGTATGTCGCCCTCGTCGCGGTTTTCGACCACGGCGACATGGAACTGGCGCGGCAGAAACAGGATGGCGCCGCTGGACAAAAGGATCAGCGTGGCCCAGACGGAAAATTGCGGCGGCTTCTCGAGAATGGCGCGAATATGCGGCGTCGTCGCCGCCCGATGGAAAACGTCGCCAAGCCCGTCGAACATGCCCCAGACGACGAAGGCGCCGATGGCGAGAAAAGCCAAAAGCTTGACCATCGATTCGGCGGCGATGGTCAGCATCAGGCCGTTCTGGTGCTCGCCGGCGCCGACGCGGCGGGCGCCGAAAGCGATGGAGAAGCCGGCAAGGAAGAGCGCTACGACGAGCGACAACCAGTCCGGCCCCTCGACCGCCGCCGGCGGCGCAAAAGGCGAGGCGAAGCCGAAACCGGTGACCAGCGTGGCGGAAATCGCCTTGAGCTGCAGGGCGATGTAGGGCACGACGCCAATCGCCAAAATCACCGCGACCACGGCGGCCACAGCCTCGGACTTGCCGTAACGGGCGGCGAGAAAGTCGGCGATCGAAGTGGAGTTTTGCGCATGGGCGAGCCGCGCCACGCGCGCCACCACCGGCCAGCCGAAACCAAAGACCAGCATCGGCCCAATATAGATCGGCAGGAAATCGAGGCCGCTCGACGAAGCAAGGCCGACCGAACCGAAAAAAGTCCAGGAGGTGCAATAGACGCAAAGCCCGAGCGCATAAATGGTCTTGCGGCCGACGCCGCGCCACAGCCATGCGCCCTTGCGCTCGCCATAGGCGGCTATGGCGAGCAAGCCGGCGAAATAGGCAAAGGTCGCGGCAACGCCTAACCAATTGGCCAGCATGGCGCCCCCTTGGCGCAAAATGACCGTTTCGAAATTCCGAAATGGCCTCTAAACAGGATTTCCGAAAGAAGACGCCGATCTTCGGACGAAAATCCTACCCAAGCAAAAGAAATTAAACAGGAATTCATTAGCGCGGCAACAAATTCCTGCTTGGTCGCCGCTTTCGACTTCCGTTCGCGCGCATTGACCCTTGTTCCGGCCAAGACTTAAGGTTAATCGCGCCGGCTCGAAGGGTCCGGCGAAGCGGAGGTTTCATCCATGTTAGAGGATTTCAAGAAGTTCGCCATGCGCGGCAATGCGCTCGACCTCGCAGTGGGTGTCATCATCGGCGCGGCTTTCGGCAAGATTGTCGATTCGATCGTCAATGATCTCATCATGCCGGTGATCGGCGCCCTTTTCGGCGGGCTCGATTTCACCAATTATTATTTGCCGCTCAGCTCGAAAATCGCCGGCCATCCGGCCTATGTCGAGGCGAAAAAGCTCGGTGCGGTCCTCGGCTACGGCTCTTTCCTCACCGCCGCCCTGAACTTCCTCATTATCGCTTTCGCCCTGTTCCTGTTGATTCGCGGCGTCAACAAGCTGCTGGCCCAACCGGAGCCCGCGCCGGCCGCGCCGTCAGCGCCCCCCCGCGAAGAAGTCCTGCTCGAGGAAATCCGTGACATTCTCGCCAAGAAATAGGGGCGCTGTCTCTTACGCCAGCGAGTCGGTCAGGGCTTTGTAGCCGGCCTCGTCGAGCAGGCTGTCGAGTTCGCCCTGGTCGGCGATCCTCAGTTTGAAGAACCAGCCTTTTCCCTGAGGCTCTTCGTTGACCATCGCCGGATCGCCCTCCAGGTCGCCGTTCGCCTCGACCACTTCGCCGGCGACCGGGGCGTAAACCTCGTTTGCCGCCTTGACGCTTTCGACCACCGCCGCCGCCGCGCCCTTGGCGATCTTCGCGCCGACCTGGGGCAGTTCGACAAAGACCACGTCGCCCAACTGGCCCTGGGCGAAGTCGGTGATCCCGACCACGCCCAGATCGCCGTCAACGTGGATATATTCGTGATCCTTGGTGTAAAGGGTCCTGGTCATGCGCAACTCCGGCGATCAAGCCTGAACAGATCGAAAATAGCGGTTCGGAACGAAAGGCGTCGCAACGACGCGCGCCGACAGGGGCCGGCCACGCACGATCAAGGCAAGCGACGTTCCAGGCGCCGCGAGCGCCGGCGGAACATAGCCCATGGCGATGGGACGCGCGAGCGAGGGCGCATAGCCGCCCGAAGTGACGCGCCCGACGACCGCGCCCCGTCCATCGACGATTTCCGCGCCATCGCGCGCCGGCGCCTTGCCCTCCAGCGCGAGGCCGACGCGTATTCGCGCGACCCCATTCGCCAATTCGCCCTGGATCCGCTCGTCCCCGGGAAAACCGCCCTCGGCGCGGCGGCGCTTGGAAATCGACCAGGCGAGATCCGCCTCGATCGGACTGGTCGTCTCGTCGATATCATGGCCGTAAAGGCAAAGCGCGGCTTCGAGCCGGAGCGAATCGCGAGCCCCGAGGCCCGCCGGCCGCACCTCGGCCTCCGCCAGGAGCGCGCCGGCGAAAGCGTCGGCCTGCGCCGAAGCGATCGAGATTTCGAAGCCGTCCTCGCCGGTATAGCCGGAGCGGCTGACGAAGAGTTTTTCGCCGCGCCAGTCGAATTCCCTCTGCGACATGAAGGACAGGGTCGAGACGCCGGGCAGATGGCGCTCCAGCGCGGCGGCCGCCCGTGGCCCCTGCAAGGCGATGAGGGCGCGGTCGTCGAGAATTTCGAGGCGAAGATCGGGCAGCATTTCACGCAGACGGGCGAAATCCGCCGCCTTGCAGGCCGCATTGACCACCAGAAAAAGCCGATCTCCGGCGGCGTCGAGTTTGGTGACCATGAGGTCGTCGAGAATGCCGCCTTCGGCGTTGGTCAACTGTGTGTAGCGGATGCGGCGCGGGGCGAGCGCCTGAATATCGCCGGGAACCAGGCTTTCCAGCCGCCGCGCCGCGCCCGGCCCGGACAGAAACGCCTGGCCCATATGGGAGACATCGAACAATCCGGCGCTCTCGCGGGTGAACAAATGTTCGGCGATAATGCCGCCGGTATAATTCACCGGCAATTCATAGCCGGCGAATCCGACCATGCGCCCGCCCAAGGCGACATGGCGATCATGGAGCGGCGTGCGCCGCAAGTCCGGTTCCTTGGTCATGGCAGAAATCGTAACGCGATTCGCCGCGGGAAATCCGCGCGCTTCGTCGCGCTCACCGGATTATCCCGAGATTTCCCCGGAAATATTCGCTCCATCCCGATCACGCAACGGGGCCGCGATCACGGCAATTTATTGAAGCCTTCCTTAAACCCCTTAAGCGCCAACGGGATGCCGATTCCTTGCTCCGGCGTCTGGAAAATGATGAAAGTGGCCCTGGTTCCGTTCTCCATCTGGTTGAGCAGCTTGTCCTGCATCACCACTTCGGCGACGCAGCCCGACGGCAGGCAGCGGACGAAGCCGGCGCGGCCGATATCGGTCTTGTCGACTTTGAGGCCCAATCCCGAAGGCAGCAGAACGCCTAGCGGCGCGATGACGCGCAGCAAGCGGCTCTTGTGGTCCGCGGTTTTGAGGACGATCACCACCAAATTGACATTGGGCTTGTCCTCGGCGGCGACGCTTTGCATCAGGGCGCATTGCTGGTGCGCGGCGCCGGGCGGAGTCTCGCAGCGCATCTCCCAATCGCCGAATTTTCCCTTGACCACGCCCTGGCCGGTTGCGCCCTGCCCGGTGGCGGGAGCGCAGACGCCGGCGACCGGCGCTACAAGGCACAGGCCGAGCGCGATCAGAAAAGCCAAGCCGAATTTGCCGGCCGATCCTTGGCCTCTGCGATCAAACGCCATAATCCCTCCGAAATCTTGCCGCGGCGAACCCGAAAAAGGCTTCCGCGATTCGCGCGCATCGCGCAAGCCCTCAAATCCGCGCAACATGCGGCATTTTTGCGGACGAGCGGCATTGATTTTTCGCGCAGGGATTTTTCGCGCCCGCTTGTCGGCGCCTCTGACCAACGACGTCCGGCAAAAGTTCCGCGGGAGCAAATTCGCACGCGCAAAATCCGCGTCTTTTTGTCAAGGGCGCGAAAGCGCGACAAATGGACGCGGCCGGCGCGCGCGCGGCTGTGACATATTGATCTAAATCAAACTTTGTGCTTGGCTCCGACCAACTATAAGGCTAGGACCGCCGAGGCGGAATTGCAACGCGGCCAGACAGAGCCGACAGGGAGTGGAAATTCGAATATGCGTGACGAACGTCCGGATTCCGGCGCAAGACCGGCCCTATCTTCGCTTTGCCGTCAGCTGCGCCGCATCGGCGCTTTTTTAGCGTTTTGCGCCCTGAGTTTGGCGCCGGTCGCCGCGTGGGCCGTGCAATTGCCGGGCGACGGCCGGCCGGCGCCGGGCGAAATCGGCTTCCAAAGGTCCAATTCGCCGATCGCGGATGAAATTCATTTCTTCCACAATGACATTTTGGTGCCGATCATCGTCTTGATCACCCTGTTCGTGGCCGGGCTCCTGATCTACGTCATGATCCGGTTCAATGAAAAGTCCAATCCGGTCCCCTCGCGCACCACCCACAACACTATGCTGGAAATCGCCTGGACGGTGATACCGGTGATGATTCTCGTCTTCATCGCCGTGCCGTCCTTCCGTCTGCTCACCCACCAGCTGGTGATCCCCAAGCCCGCCGTGACCATCAAGGTCACCGGCAACCAGTGGTACTGGACCTACGCCTATCCCAAGGAAAAGGACGGCGGCGGATTCTCCTTCGATTCCATGATCAAGCCCAAGAACGAGATCAACCCCGCCAAGGGCGACATCTGGCTGCTGAGCGTCGATAACGACGCGGTAGTGCCGGTGGGCAAGGTCATCCGCGTCCTGGTCACTTCCTCCGACGTCATCCATTCCTTCACGGTTCCGGCTTTCGGCATACGCATCGACGCGATTCCGGGCCGGATGAACGAAACCTGGTTCAAGGCCGAGCGCACCGGCACCTATTACGGCCAGTGCTCCAAATTGTGCGGCATCAATCACGCCTTCATGCCGATCGTCTTTCACGTGGTGAGCGAGAAAGCCTATCAGGCCTGGCTCGCCAAGGCGGCGAAAGAATTCGCCGCTTTGCCGTCTTCAAATCAGGTCGCCAAAGTCGCTTTTCGTCCGCAGTGATCGCCGGCGCGCCCCGGCCCCGTGAAACCAGCTTTCAAGGAATAAGAGAATGTCCGTCAGCCACGCCGCATCGCACGACGCCGCCCATGGCCATCCTACCGGTTGGAGGCGCTATCTGTTCGCCACCAACCACAAGGACATTGGCACGCTCTACCTCATTTTCGCCATTATAGCCGGCGTGATCGGCGGATTGCTGTCGATGGCGATCCGCGCCGAGCTGATGTATCCCGGCATCCAGATCTTTCCCACTCTGGCGGAATGGCTGCAGGGCGCCGATCCCGGCATGGCGCTCACCGCCGGCAAAAATCTCTATAATGTCTTCATCACCGCCCATGGCGTGATCATGATCTTCTTCATGGTCATGCCGGCGCTGATCGGCGGCTTCGGCAACTGGTTCGTGCCGATCATGATCGGCGCGCCGGACATGGCTTTCCCGCGCATGAACAATGTGTCTTTCTGGCTGTTGCCGGCCTCCTTTGCCCTGCTGCTGATTTCCTTGTTCATGCCTGGTTCGCCGGGCCTGAAGGGTTTTGGCGGCGGCTGGGTGCTCTATCCGCCCTTCTCCTCGAACGTCGGCACTCCCGGCCCGTCGATGGATTTCATCATTCTTTCGCTGCATCTCGCCGGCGCCTCGTCCATTCTCGGCGCGATCAATTTCATCACTACCATTTTCAACATGCGCGCGCCGGGCATGACCCTGCATAAAATGCCGCTGTTCGCCTGGTCGATCCTGGTCACCGCCTTCTTGCTGGTGCTGGCTCTCCCCGTTCTCGCCGGCGCCATCACCATGCTGCTGACCGACCGCAATTTCGGCACGACCTTTTTCGTTCCAAGCGGCGGCGGCGATCCGATTCTGTTCCAGCACCTGTTCTGGTTCTTCGGCCATCCGGAAGTCTATATTCTGATCCTGCCCGGCTTCGGCGTGATCTCGCACGTCATCTCGACCTTCTCGAAAAAGCCGATCTTCGGCTATCTCGGCATGGCCTATGCGATGGTGGCGATCGGCGTGGTCGGCTTCCTGGTCTGGGCGCACCACATGTATACGGTGGGCCTGTCGCTGAACACCCAGCGCTATTTCGTCTTCGCCACCATGGTCATCGCCGTGCCGACGGGGGTCAAGGTCTTCTCCTGGATCGCCACCATGTGGGGCGGCTCGATTTCGTTCCGCGCGCCCATGGTCTGGGCCATCGGCTTCATCATGGTGTTCACCATCGGCGGCGTCACCGGCGTGGTGCTCGCCAACGCGGGCGTCGACCGCGCCCTGCACGAGACCTATTACGTCGTGGCGCACTTCCACTATACGATGTCGCTCGGCGCGGTCTTCGCCATCTTCACGGCCTTCTATTACTGGTTCCCGAAGATGACCGGCTATATGTACAACGAAACCCTGTCCAAGCTGCATTTCTGGGTTCTGTTCGTCGGCATCAACCTGACGTTCTTCCCGCAGCATTTCCTCGGCCTCGCCGGCATGCCGCGCCGCTATATCGACTATCCCGCCGCCTTCCATCTATGGAACGAGGTTTCGTCGATCGGCGCCTTCATCGCCGGCGCCTCGCTGCTGATCTTCTTCTACTGCGTCTACGACGCCTTTTCGCGCAAGGTCGCGGCGGCTGATAATCCCTGGGGCGTCGGCGCGACCACGCTCGAGTGGACCCTGTCCTCGCCGCCGCCTTTCCATCAGTTCAACGAACTGCCGCGCATCGCCGAAGACGCCAGCCACTGATCGAAAGCGGGGGCGGCTTGGCCGCCCCCTGCCCGCCTGAGTCCTCGGGCGCCCTTGGAACGAAAAGCCTATGAGTCTCGTCAGTCAAAGCGACCTCGGCCTTGCCGCCTCCGGCGCCAGTCCGTCCGATTACATTGCGCTGCTAAAACCGCGCGTGATGTCGCTTTCCGTCTTCACCGCGCTCGTCGGACTCCTGCTTGCTCCGCATCCGATCCATCCTGTCCTGGGCGCGATCTCGCTTCTTGCCATCGCTGTCGGCGCCGGCGCCTCGGGCGCGCTGAACATGTGGTTCGACTCCGACATCGACCGGCTTATGGCGCGCACTGCGGGCCGCCCCATACCGGCGGGACGGATGAGCCGCGACGAAGCCCTCGTCTTCGGCCTGGTCCTGGCTTTTTTCGCGGTCCTGACCTTGGCGCTCGCCGCCAATTTCCTCGCCGCCGGCCTGCTCGCCTTCACCATTTTCTACTATGTCGTCATCTATACGATGTGGTTGAAACGGTCGACGCCGCAAAATATCGTTATCGGCGGCGCCGCCGGCGCGTTACCGCCCATGGTGGGCTACGCCGCGGCGACCGGATCGCTCAGCCTGCCGAGCCTTCTGCTTTTCGCTTTGATCTTCGTGTGGACCCCGCCGCATTTCTGGTCGCTCGCTCTGGTCAAGTCTCGCGATTACCAGCGCGCCGGCGTGCCCATGGCCCCCAATGTCTGGGGGCCGGACGCCACCCGCCTGCAAATTTTGCTCTATTCCCTGGTTCTGGCCCCGGTCGGCCTTCTGCCATGGCTGTTCGGCCTCGCCGGCCCGGCATATGGCGTCGTCGCCTTGATCGGCGGAATCGGGATGGTTTTTGGCTGCGCCGCCGTCTATCGTATCCGCGAAGGCGACAAGGCGCGCAAATGCGCCCTGCGCAATTTCGGCTTCTCCATCCTTTATCTCTTCGCCCTTTTCGCCGTGCTCGCGGTTGAACGACTAGCGGCGATATGGACGGGGGTGCTGTTTTAATGCCAACGGAACTCGCCTTGACTCGATTGACGCCAGAACAGGAAAAGCGCCGCCGCCAGCGCAACATCGCCATCGGCCTCGCCATCGCGGTTCTGGTGGCGATTTTCTACGCCATGACCATCGTCAGGCTGGGCGGCAATGTTTTCCTCCAGCCGAAATGACGCCATGACCGAGCAGAAGCGCCCGCAAGATCAAGCGAAAATGCCGCGCCTTTCGGCAGCACGGTTCGACTCGCAGTTGAATTCGAACAGATCCAGGACGGCCGATTTGTCCGGCCGCGCAAGGGTAAGACTCGAGCTTTGACGCCCCGGATCCATCCGGAGGAAGGAAAAATCGCCCGGCGCGCCGGGCGCCAGGAGGAAGAAAAAAATGGCCGACGCTCACGCCAAGCCCCATCACGACTACCATCTCGTCGAGCCGAGCCCCTGGCCGATCCTCGCCGCCTTTTTCGCCTTCATCACCGCCTTCGGCCTGATCTTCTGGATGAAGCACCTGCCGCTCGGGGGGCTGAAGCCGGGCGGGCTGATTTTCGGCATGGGCGCCATCGGCCTTATCGCCATCGCCGCTTTCTGGTGGACGGATGTGGTGCGCGAGGCGCAGGGCGGCGACCATACGCCGGTCGTCCAGCTCAGCCACCGCTATGGCATGTCGCTGTTCATCGCTTCCGAAGTGATGTTCTTCGTCGCTTGGTTCTGGGCCTTTTTCGACGCCAGCCTGTTTTCGGCCGAAAAAATTCAATACGCCCGCTTCGCCTTTACCGGGGGACAGTGGCCGCCCGCGGGTATGGAAGCGATCGATCCCTGGCATCTCCCGCTGATCAACACCTTGATCCTGCTGACCTCCGGCACGACCGTCACCTGGGCGCATCACGCGCTTCTGGAAAACGACCGCTCCGGCCTGAAAAAGGGGCTGATCCTCACCATCCTGCTGGGCATAAGCTTCACCTCCATCCAGGCTTATGAATACATTCACGCCCCCTTCGGCTTCAAACATTCGATCTACGGCGCGACCTTCTTCATGGCGACCGGTTTCCACGGCGCGCATGTGATCATCGGCACGATTTTTCTCACCGTCTGCCTGATTCGCGCCAATGCGGGTCAGTTCACGCCGAAACAGCACCTCGGCTTCGAATTCGCCGCCTGGTACTGGCATTTCGTCGACGTGGTCTGGCTGTTTCTGTTCTCCTGCATATATGTCTGGGGCACCTGGGGCGCGGTCTTCGCCCACGAATGATTGTTTTGCCGTTCCGCCCCGTCCAGGGCGGAACGGCCCACGGACGAATCAAATTGGCGGAATCGGACAAGCCTTCCTTCCCTCTTCGCGCCGCCCTGCTCGGCCGATGCCCCCGCTGTGGCCAAGGGAAATTATTCGACGGCTTTTTGGATCTGGCGAAAAAATGCGATCATTGCGACCTTGACTATCGCTTCGCCGACTCCGGCGACGGGCCGGCGGTTTTCGTCATGCTGATCGCCGGCTTCATCGTCGTCGGCGCAGCGCTCTGGGTCGAACTGACCTACAACCCTCCCTACTGGGTCTATTTCGTGGTTTTCGCGCCACTGACCCTGATCGTCTGCCTTGGCATGTTGCGACCGCTCAAAGGTTTACTCGTCGCCGCGCAATATCACCACAAGGCGGCGGAGGGACGTTTGCAGAAATGATCGCCATCATCCGCCGCAATTTCGCGCTGCTGCTGAGCGCCACGCTCGCCTGCGCCTTCTTGTCCGGCCTCGGAATTTGGCAATTGCGACGGCTCAAATGGAAAGAGGGCCTGCTCGCCCACATTCACGACCGCATGAAGGCGCCGCCTTCGCCGCTGCCGCCGCGCGCGAAATGGGCGACGCTCAAACCCGACAATTACGATTACCGCCATGTGGTCCTGCACGGCGTCTTCGACAATTCGAAGGAATCCTATCTTTATCGCCCCGGCGCCACCGGCGGGAGGGACGAAGGCCCGGGCTACGAAATCCTTACGCCCTTCCGGCTCGACAGCGGCGGAATTGTCTTCATCAATCGCGGCTTCGTTCGGCTCGACAAAAAGAATCCGGCGACCCGAGCCGCCGGCGAAATTGCCGGCGAGACCACGTTGACCGGCGTGATGCGCGGCCCCGAACCCCGCAATCTCTTCACGCCGGCCGACGAACCGGCGAAAAACCTCTGGTTCACCCGCGACCCCGCCGCGCTCGCCGCCCATTGGGGTCTTCACAACGCCGCGCCCTTTTCCGTCGACGCCGACGCGACCCCCGTTCCCGGCGGTTGGCCCCAGGGCGGCGCGACCGTCGTGAGCATTCCCAACAACCATTTTGGCTACGCCATGACCTGGTTCGGCCTGGCGGCGACTCTCCTCGGAATCACGCTGGATTTCGTGAAGCGCAGAGAGGCCGAACGGGCCGCACATGACAGCATCGACGCGACGGGTTAAAAGCGCCGGAAAATCTCAGCCGGAATGAAAACCTTGGCCTATATTTCGACGCGCGGCGAATCGCCAGCCCTCAGCTTCACGAACGCCCTGCTCGCGGGCCTGGCGCCGGACGGCGGTCTCTATACGCCGGAAAGAATGCCGCATCTTTCTCGCGAAACGCTGATCGGCCTGGCGGGAAAGCCTTACGTCGATGTGGCGCAGACCGTCATGTCCCCCTTCCTCGACGACGGGCCGGGCGGCCAGGAATTCCACGCCATGCTGGAGGCGGCTTACAAAAGCTTCCGCCACAAGGCTGTGACGCCTTTGTCCCAACTCGACGACAATCTCTTCCTTCTGGAGCTTTTTCACGGGCCGACGCTGGCCTTCAAGGACGTGGCCATGCAGTTGCTCGGCCGTTTGATGGACCGGGCGCTGAAAGAGCGCGGCAGGCGCGCCACCATTGTCGGCGCCACTTCCGGCGATACGGGCGCGGCGGCGATCGAAGCTTTTCGCGGCCTCGATCAGGTCGATGTCTTTATCCTTTATCCCCACGGCCGCGTCTCCGACGTGCAGCGCCGCCAGATGACCACGGTCGAGGCGGAAAACATCCACGCCATCGCGCTGGAAGGGACTTTTGATGACGCCCAGGCGCTGCTGAAAGGCTTTTTCCGCAACAAAACCCTGCGGGAAGAGCTTGGCCTTTCCGGGGTCAATTCCATCAATTTCGCCCGCGTCGCGGCGCAGATCGTTTATTATTTCACCGCGGCCAGCGTACTCGGCGGGCCGCACCGCAAAATCTCCTTCACCGTGCCGACCGGCAATTTCGGCGACATTCTCGCCGGCTACATAGCCAAGAAGATGGGCCTGGCCGTCGAAAAGCTCATCGTCGCCACCAATTCCAACGACATTCTTCTCCGCGCGCTGGAAACGGGGCGCTATGAGGTGCGTGGGGTTCACGCCACCCAGTCGCCGTCGATGGATATCCAGGTCTCGTCCAATTTCGAGCGGCTGCTGTTTGACGCGGTCGGCCGCGACGCCGCGACGATCCGCGGCCTGATGGCGCGTCTCGACCAGTCGGGCGCTTTCGACATTGCGCCGGAGGCGTTGCATAAAATCCGCGCGGATTTCGCCGCCGGAACGGCCAGCGAGGCGGAGACGACCGCCGAAATCGCCCGAACTTACCGGGACTCCCAAATTCTGCTCGACCCGCATAGCGCCGTGGCGGTCCATGTGGCCAGAAAACATCTGGCTCAAGACCCGGCGACGCCGATGGTGGCGCTCGGCACCGCCCACCCGGCCAAATTCCCCGACGCGGTGCGCGCCGCGACAGGCATAGCCGCCCCACTGCCGCTGCATCTCGCCGATCTTTTCGAGCGCCGCGAGCGTTTCGACATTCTGCCCAATGACGCCCAAGCCGTTGCTTCCTTCATCCGCGCCCGGGCGCGCGCCGCCAGGGCGACGCATGGCGGTTGAAGCGAGCGAATTGTCCTCGGGCCTGAAGATCGTCACCGATTCGATGGAGGGGCTGGAGACGGCCTCGCTCGGCGTTTTCGTCGCGGCGGGATCGCGCCATGAGAGCGAGGCCGAACAGGGCCTGTCGCATCTTCTCGAACATATGGCCTTCAAGGGCACGACGCGGCGCGACGCCCGCGCCATAGCGGAAGCGATCGAAAGCGCCGGCGGCGATCTCAACGCCGCCACGGGCGTCGAAAGCACCGCCTATTACGCCCGTGTGCTGCGCGAGGATTGCGGCCTCGCCCTCGACGTGCTCGCCGACATTCTGATCGACAGCCTATTCGACGCCGGCGAACTGGAGCGCGAGAAACAGGTGATCCTGCAGGAAATCGCCGCCCTGCAGGATACGCCGGACGATCTGGTTTTCGATCTCTTCAGCGCCGCCGCCTTTCCCGGCCAGCCGATCGGGAGGCCCATCCTCGGCGCGCCCGACCATGTGCGCCGCTTCAGCCGCGACGCCATCGAAAGCTATCTGCAATGCCATTATGGGGCGCGAAGCTTCGTTGTCGCGGCCGCCGGCGCCGTCGAACACGCGCAGATCCGCGCCGAAGCCGAGCGGCTTTTCGCCGCTCTTCCGGCCGGCGCGCCGGCCGAGCCCGCGCCGGCCCAATATATCGGCGGCGAGAAGATCGTGGCGAAGAAATTGGAGCAGTCCCAGGTCGTCGTCGGTTTCGAGGGCTGCGCCTATGCTGATCCAGAAAATTACGCCGCCCACATTTTCGCTAATGCGGTCGGCGGCGGCATGGCGTCAATCCTGTTCCAGGAAGTGCGGGAAAAGCGCGGCCTCGCCTATTCCATCGCCGCCTTTCACTGGTCGTTTCTCGACACCGGCCTGTTCGGCTTCGAAGCGGCGACCGCAGGACGCAGCCTGAAGGAACTGGTCCACGTGAGCCTCGACGCCCTCGCCGAGGCGGCGCGCGCGCTCGACGAAAAAGATCTGGCCCGCGCCAAAGCCCAGACCAAGATGGCGCTACTGACGGCGCTGGAAAATTCCTCCGCCCGGGCCGAACAGATCGCGCGCCAGACCATGATTTTCGGCCGGGTCATCCCACGCCGCGAAATGATCGACAGAATCGACGCTCTCAATCTCGACGACGTGCGCGCCGCGGGGGCGCGCATGTTGCGCTCGCCGCCGACCGTGGCGATCCTCGGCGCGACGAAAAAAGCGCCAGACGCGGCCGCTATTTCCGCCCGTCTCGCCGGCCTGTAATCGCCGTGGTCGAATTGCGCGGCCTGTGCTATGGGACTGCGAAACTTGGCGTCCCATGAATCTCTTTCTTCGCTTTCCACGCAAGAACGCCGAATCCCCCCGCCTCGACGGCGAGGGGATTTATTTGCGCGCCGCGAGAATCGCCGATTTCGAACAGTGGCGGAATTTGCGCGCCGCCAGCCGCTCCTTCCTTTCGCCCTGGGAGCCGAGCTGGCCCAACGACGATCTCACCAAGCCGGCGTTTCAGCGCCGCCTGGCGCGCCAGGACCGCGAGCGGGCGGAAGACCAATCCTATTGCTTTCTGATTTTCCGCTCCAAGGACGACGCGCTTCTCGGCGGGATCACGCTTGGCAATGTGCGGCGCGGCGTCGCGCAATGCGCCACCATCGGCTATTGGATGGGCGAAAGGCATGCCGGCCAAGGCTATATGACCAAGGCGATGCGCGCGATTCTCCGTCACGCCTTTCTCGAAATGCGCCTGCACCGGATCGAAGCCGCCTGCGCCCCCAGTAACGAGCGTTCGCGCCGGCTCCTGGAGAGGCTGGGCTTTCAGCGCGAAGGCTTCGCCCGCGCCTATCTGCTCATCGACGGCGCCTGGCAGGATCACCTTCTTTTCGCCATGCTCGACCGCGATTTCCTGCGCGACGAGCGCACGAATCGCAGCGCTGACCCGCGACCATGACGGTTTTCTTGTCCGAAGCCGCCGAAAGCCGCGCGGATTGGGCGGATAGGCGCGGAAGGCCGCGCTTTTTCGCTTTACGGCCACGCCCCGGCGCGGCTATGCGTGAGGAGGAAGGAATGCCGCAAGGCGATTGATCCCAACGCCTTGTCAGCCAAAACACAGTTTCGACACGAAATGGGGGCAGCCGTTCCGCCCCGTCCACCGTAAAATCTCGCCAAAGGTCACGTGCGCCGGTTTCTATTCGCCTTCCTGCTGCTGTCGCCGCTCATCTTCCTTCTCGCCGGGCTTCAGCCCGCTGGCGCGGTGGAATCGGTGCGCGTGCCGCCGGACGCGGCGGCGATCGACCTCACCCATTGGGTCGAACATTATTCCAACCAGGGCGACCGCATCCAGGTGTCCACCGCGCCGGGCTCAGACGGCATCGTGCGCCGCATCGAGGTTCAGGCGCGCCATCCCGGCGACCACCCGTCCTGGATCGTCTTCGCGCTCACCAACGACACCGACGAACAGATGGAAAGGCTGATCGTCGCGCCGCATTTCCGCCTCGCCGGCTCCGGCGTCATCTGGCCCGATCTCGGCTCCGAACGGATCGCCGACATTACCGCCAGCCAGGGCGTCGCCCCGGAAAAGGTGGATTCGCCCGACGCCGACGTGTTCCGGCTGACGCTCGATCCCGGCGCAACCGTCACCTACGTCGCCGAACTGAAAACGCCGAAATTGCCGCAACTCTATTTGTGGCAGCCCGACGCCTACAAGGACAAGACCACCAGCCTGTCCCTCTATAAGGGCATCGTCATCGGCATCGCCGGTCTGCTCGCCCTCTTCCTCACCATTGTTTTCGTGGTCAAGGGGGCGGTGATCTTTCCCGCCGCCGCGGCTCTTGCCTGGGCGGTGCTCGCCTATATCAGCATCAATTTCGGTTTTTGGAGCAAGATTTTCGGGACCGAGCCCAACGCCGACCGCATCTGGCGCGCCGGCTCCGAGAGCGTGCTTTCAGCGACGCTGGTCGTTTTCCTCTTCGCCTATCTCAACCTCAACCGATGGCATGTGCGCGCCTCGCATGTGGCGGCGCTGTGGATCGCCTTCCTCATCGGCCTGGCGGGGCTCTCCGTTTACGACGCGTCTGTGGCGGCGGGGATTGCGCGCATTTCTCTGGCGACCGTCGCCGGGGTCGGCCTCATTCTGGTGCTCTATCTCGCCACCCACGGGGTGGAGCGGGCGGTCATGCTCATCCCCACCTGGCTTTTGCTGGTGATCTGGGTTTCAGCCGCAGGCTTCGTCGTCAATGGCTCGATCACCAACGATCTCGCCGCGCCGGCCCTTCTCGGCGGACTGGTGCTGCTGGTCATGCTGATCGGCTTCACCATCATGCAGAGCGCATTCGCATCCGGCGGCGTGGCTCATGGCGCAATCAGCGACGTCGAGCGCAAGGCGTTGGCGCTTACCGGCGCCAACGACGTCATATTCGACTGGGACGCGGTCAATGACCAGGTTTACGTCAGCCCCGAAATCGAGGATCAGCTCGGCTTGCGGCGCGGCGAACTGGAGGGGCCGGCTTCGTCCTGGCTGGACCTTCTCCATCCGTTGGAGCGCGACCGCTACGGCGCCTGCCTCGACGCGGTGATCGAACAACGGCGCGGCCGCGTCACCCAGGATTTCCGCCTGCACGCCGCCGACGGGCATTATTTCTGGTACCGGCTGCGCGCCCGCCCCGTCGTCGGACCCGAGGGCGAGGTGGTGCGCATCGTCGGCACGCTCGCCGACGTGACCGATGAGAAGAACGCCCTCGACCGCCTTCTCCACGACGCCGTATACGACAATCTGACCGGCCTGCCCAATCGCGAGATTTTCTTCGACCGGCTCGAACTGGCGCTCATCCAGGCCGAAGCCGATCCGGCGCTGCGCCCCACCGTGATGTGCGTCAATATCGATCGCTTCTCCAAGATCAATGAAACGGCTGGCGTTTCGGCCGGCGATTCGGTCCTGCTGACCGCGGCGCGGCGGCTCACGCGTCTGTTGCAGCCGCGCGATACGCTGGCGCGGCTCTCCGGCGATCTTTTCGCCGTCATTCTGACCTCGGAAAGCGAGACCGAAAAAATCATCACGCTCGCCGACCGCATCCGCCGCGCCCTGTCGACGCCGGTCACATTCGCCAGTCGTGAAATCGCCATGAGCGCCTCGGTCGGCATCGCCTTGTTCGATCCGCAATGGCATCCCAAGCGAGAAGACATGTTGAAGGACGCGGAAATCGCCATGCGCCACGCCAAGCGCGACGGCGGCGGCCGGATCGAGGTCTTCCGCCCATCCATGCGGTCGCAGGGCGCCAACGGCCAGGCTCTGGAAGGCGAGTTGCGCCGCGCGCTGGAGCGCGGCGAAATCAAGCTGCTGTTCCAGCCCATCGTGCGACTGGACGACCGAACCGTCGCTGGTTTCGAGGCGCTGCTGCGCTGGGACCATCCGCGTCTCGGCCGCGTCGAGCCGTCGCAGTTCCTTCCCGTCGCCGAAGAGTCCGGCCTGATCGTCGACCTCGGCCTTTCCACATTGCAGCGCGCGGCGCGGGAGCTTGCCGCCTGGCAGAGGGCGCTCGACGTCAATCCCCCGATCTTCGTCAACGTCAATGTTTCCTCGCGGCAATTGCTGCGCCACGACCTGCTCGCCGACGTCAAGAACGTGCTAACCCGCGCCAATGTCCTTCCCAATTCGCTGAAATTGGAGCTCAGTGAATCGTTGGTGATGGAAAACCCGGAATATGCGGCGCAGATTCTCAGCCGCATCAAGTCTCTCGGCGCCGGTCTGTTGCTCGACGATTTCGGCTCGGGTTATTCGTCGCTGGCCTACCTCCAGCGTTTCCCCTTCGATACGGTCAAGATCGACCGGCGAATGGCGCGCGGCGACGGGGCGCGGGACGAAGCGGCCATGTTGCGTTCGATTGTCGCGCTGGCGCATGATTTCGGCATGGAGGCCCTCGCCAAGGGCGCGGAAAACGAGTCCGACGTGATCGAATTTTCCCAGATCGGCTGCGAATATGCGCAAGGCTTCGCGTTCGGCCACCCGCTTTCCACCGCCGATGCGCGCAAGCTGGTCGGCGCCGCGGCCGAACCCGCCGCCTGATCGGAATCGCTTCAGGCGTGGCCGGCGTCGTCCGACAAAAAGCCGAGATCGACGCCGATCGCGCCCAAAGCCCGCTCATATTTCGATTCGTGCGCCTGATCGAAGAGCAGGAAGGAATCGGCGGGGCAGATCATCCAGCTGTTGGCGAGAATCTCTTGTTCGAGCTGGCCGGGCGACCAGCCGGCGTAGCCGAGGGCCAGCACCGCCCTCTCCGGCCCCTGGCCCTGGGCGATGGCGCGCAGAACGTCGAGCGTCGCCGTCATGGACACCGTGTCGTCTATGGCCATGGTCGCTTCGGCGGCGCGATAATCGGAAGAATGGAGGACGAAGCCGCGACTGGAGTCGACCGGCCCGCCGGCCAGAACCCGCATGTCGCCGGTCGCGCCGGTCAAGCGAATCTGCTCCGCCGAATCGACCACCTTGAGCTGGAGCAGGAGATCGACAAAATTGACGCCTTCGGCGGGATGGTTGAGGATAATTCCCATGGCGCCGTCTTCCGAATGGGCGCAGACATAGACGACCGACCGCACGAAAAAATTGTCTTGGAGGCTCGGCATGGCCACAAGACATTTTCCGTCGAGATAAGGTTTCGGCCCTGTTTTGGTCACGATCGACTTTCCTACCGGTCCCCAGCGATCCGGTTGGGAGGCGTTCTAGATGTTCTTGCGCCTCGCTCCAAACGCAAATGATTCCAGGCGCGTTTGGATTGCGGCGTCTTATACGAAAGACCGGCCTCCTCATTCCAGCGCGCCGGCAAAGGAGATATGCTAAAGGATGAATGCAAAAAAGGCAGCCCATCCCTTTCCTAATTTTCTGCCAGAATTCCTTTCTCGCGGCCGCGCAGGCGGCGCGCGGCTGCTGATCAGCGCCTTCCTTCTCCTGGCGGTCCTGGCGCCGGGCGCCGCCGCTCACGCGCAGAATTGGGCGGTTGCGGCCAAATCGCGGGCGCGTCTGATCGACGCCGGCGTGATCAACGGCGCGCGCTACGCCGGGATCGAAATCCAGCTCGCCGGGGAGGCGGTCACCTATTGGCGCGATCCGGGCGACGCGGGAACGCCGCCCGTTTTCGATTTTTCGGCTTCCTCCAACGTGGCGGCGGCTAAGGCCCTGTTTCCGCAGCCCCAACGCATCGACGAGGACGGCGCCGACGCCTTTGGCTATCGCCACAGCGTCGTCTTCCCTGTCCGCGTCACGCTACGCGACAAGGACAAGCCGGCGACGCTGACGGTCAAGCTCGATTACGCCGTCTGCGACACGATCTGCCGGCCGGTTCAGGCGAGGTTGCGGGCCGAACTGCCGCCCGGGCCGCAGACCAGCGCGCCCGGCGCGCTTCCGGTCGTCCAGGCGTTGGACCAGGTTCCTCGGCGCCTTGATGCGGCGCAGGCGCGCGCCATAGCTTCAGTCGCGTCGGCGGCGGCGGCCGGCGGCGATAAGCAATGGCGCCTGCGCATCCTCCAAGGCGAGGCCCGCGACGTTTTTGTCGAGGCGCCGGAAGGTTTTTACTTCGAGAGCAAGCCGGCGGGCGAAAAAGGCGCGTTCCTGCTGACCCTGGTCGAGCATCCGCCGAAAAAAACGGCGCCGGACCGGCCGATCCGCGTCACAGTCTCCGGGCCACAGCCGGTGGAATTCGACCTCAGCCTGCCGCCTCACGGACACTGAGGCCCATGTCGCGGCTGGATTTCACCACTTATCGGCTCTGCGTCGACGCCCCGCTTGCCGAGGGCGCATCGGTCGCGCCGGCGCGCGAACAGGCCCATTATCTCGTCAATGTGTTGCGGCTGCGCGAAGGCGCGGGACTCCTGGTCTTCAACGGCCGCGATGGCGAATGGCGCGCCAGGCTCGAATCGGCCGGCAAAAAGGCGGTCGTCCTGCGCGTCGAGGCGCGGACGCGGGCGCAGGACCGTCTTCTCGATCTCGATTATCTGTTCGCGCCCCTCAAACAGGCGCGGCTCGATTACATGGCGCAAAAGGCGGTGGAAATGGGGGCGCGGCGCCTGCGCCCGGTGCTGACGCGCCGCACCCAGGCGAGCCGCGTCAACCTGCAACGCCTGCGCGCCAATGCGATCGAGGCGGCGGAGCAATGCGGAATCCTCTCACTGGCCGAAGTCCTGGAGGAAGAAAAGCTCGATCGGGTGATCGACGCATGGCCAGCGGACCGTTTGCTGATTTTCTGCGACGAGGCGGCGGAAATCGTCGATCCCGTCGCCACGTTGCGCGAGATCGGCGCGGATTTCGATAAATTCGCCCTGCTGATCGGACCGGAGGGCGGTTTCGACGCCGGCGAGCGCGAAAAACTCCTCGGCCTGAAAAATACCGCGCGCATTTCGCTCGGGCCGCGGGTTATGCGCGCCGACACCGCGGCGGTTGCGGCTTTGGCGATTTTCCAGGCGGCGTTGGGCGATTGGCGCGGCGCCTGAATTCTCGTTGAGCGTTTTTCGGCGGAAACCGGCGCCGATTTGTCGGCCCGCGTTCTCAGATACTTTTTATCAAGCATATCCAGACATGATGTCGCCATCATGTTGCGGTCAAAAATGAAGCGATATGAAGGGAATCTCTGGATGAACGATACGGGACGGGACAATTCGCGCTTGATTCGGACTGTCGTAGCCCTGTCGCTCCTTCTTCCGCCGCTGTTTTTCGCCGCCTCCACCGCCTTGGCGCAGGAAAGCGGTCACCTGCGGGTGCAATTCAGCGACGGCGCGGCTTGGAGCAATATCGGCTCCACCGACGCGGGCAATGCGCCTTTGCCGCCCGGCCCAGCGCAGGCCGCCTACGATCCGTCGCATAACGCCCAGGCCTTCGCGCCAACTTCGCATTTGCGCATTAAGCCCCTGCATTACAACGGCATGTGATCTTCGCGCCAACGCATCGAAAAATCTCTAAAAGACGCATTCCTCGAAAGCGGGCTCTACGCTTTCCTTCCAGGCGCCGTGGAACAGCGCGAGCCGCCGCTCGGCAAGACTCAATCCCGTCGCGGCGATCTCTTCCAAAGGCTGCAAATATTGGCGTTCGTCGCTACCTGCCGCGTCGAGGCGGCGTCGGCGCGCCAGCCCCGCGCGCGCGAGCGGCAGGATTTCGCGCGCGAGATCGAGCAGACTTCGTGCGCCGACGGCGGCGCGCAAGCCCATTTGCGGCGCCGTCCGCCGCAGGCTTTCGCGGTCCTCGGCGGTGAAATCCTTCACCAGGTCCCAGGCGGCGTCGCTGGCTTGCCGGTCATAGAACAGGCCGGCGGTGAGCGCCGCCATGGCCAGAATTTGCGGGCGCGGACCAACGTCGGCGGCGCGCAATTCGATATAGCGCTTGAGCCGCACTTCGGGAAACAGGGTCGAGAGGTGATTGGCCCAGTCCGACAATGTGGCGAAATCGCCGGGCAGATTGGCGAGCTTTCCCGCGAGGAGATCGCGGAATGAGGCGCCGGCGACATCGTGATAGACGTCGCCGCGCTTGACGAAATAAAGCGGCACGTCAAGCGCGTAATCGACGTAGCGCTCGAAGCCCATGCCCGGTTCGAAGACGAAAGGCGTCATGCCGGTGCGCGCCGGATCGGTCTCGGTCCAGATATGCGAACGCATGGACAGATAGCCGTTCGGCTTTCCGTCGGAAAAGGGCGAATTGGCGAAAAGCGCGACCAATAATGGCTGCAGAGCGATCGCCAGGCGCATTTTGCCGACCATGTCGGCTTCCGAAGCGAAATCGATATTGGTCTGCACCGTCGAGGTGCGGAACATCATGTCCAGGCCACGCCGCCCGACCTTGGGCATGTAGCGCATCATGATCGAATAGCGCTGCTTCGGCATGACCGGGGTGTCTTCCCGCGTCCAGAGAGGACTCAGGCCGAAGTCGAGAAAGCCGAGGCCGAGTTTTTCGGCCAAGGGCGCCAAAGCGGCGAAATGCGCGTCCAGCTCCGCTCTGGTCTGATGAATCGTGTCGAGCGGCGCGCCGGACAGTTCGAACTGACCGCCCGGCTCCAGCGAAATGGCGGCGCCGCCCGCCGAATCGTAGAGGCCGATGAGGGCGCCGCCGTCGCTGATCCCTTCCCAGTTCAGCGATTGGCGCAGGCTTTCGAGCAGCGCCGCGACGCCGCCCTCGCCCGGCCCGCGTCCTTCATAGGGGACGGGGAGAAGATCGGCGCGATAGAACGGAATTTTCTCGTGTTCCGTCCCGACCCGGAAGGGCCCCTGCGGCTTGCATCCTGCTTCGAGCCAGCCGATCAGTTCGTCGCGCGACGATATTCGGGTTTCATCGACGATGTCGCGGGCCATGACAGGCTTTCAAACGAGCGCAAGAAACGAAAGCAAGGGCGTCAACGCCAAAGCGCGACGCCCTTCCTCCCCGCCAAAAGTCCCTATAAGCCTAAGCGCCCCGCGGCGCAATCGCCCCGGGGCGCGACCGGGATTTGGGCCCGGCATAGTTTCTTCTCAACCTTTGGCGAGAATCCGCCCCAGAAGGTTGTGCAGACTGAACGAGGCCCGTGTTGGGCGCATGGCCCGATTTTGCTGGTCTCGCGCCGCCGCGTCGTGGCAAAAGGCCAAGGGGCGCCGCAAACGGAAAGGACGGAGGAAGTTTGGTTGAGCATATTTCCGTTTTTGACATTGCGGCGATTCTCGTCGTCGCTTCGACTACGCTCGCCATCGTCAACGAGCGGCTGCTCAAACTGCCGCCGACTGTCGGCCTGACCTTTCTCGGCGGGCTGATCTCGATCGTTCTGATCGCCGCCAAGGGTTCGGAGCTGGGCGGGAGCGTTTCGCAGGCAGTCGTGGTCTTTCTCAAGGACATCGATTTTCGCGCCGCCCTGATGGACGGCATGCTCTCATTCCTGCTTTTCGCCGGGGCCCTGCAGGTCGATTGGGCGCAGATGCGGCGCGGCAAATGGACTATTTTCACGCTCAGCACTTTCGGCGTGGTTTTTTCGACCGTCATCGTCGGCTTCGGCATGCGCGGGCTCTACCACCTTTTCGGCGTCGAAGGCCTGCCCCTCTCCTGGTGTCTGGTGTTCGGCGCGCTGATCAGCCCGACCGATCCCGTCGCGGTGATCGCGGCGCTGAAGCGCTTGCATGTCCCGCCGCTGCTGCGCGCCACCGTCGCCGCCGAAAGCCTGTTCAACGACGGGATCGCCGTCGTGGTTTTCACCATCGCCCTGAGCGCGGCGCTCAGCGGCAATTTTGCGCCTTCTTCGGCGCTGCTGGATTTCCTGCGCGTCGCCGGCGGCGGCGCCCTGCTGGGCCTTTTTTGCGGCGGCCTCGGCTATCTCGCCATGCGCCGCGTACGCGAGGAAAATGTCGAAGTTCTGATTACTTTGGCTCTGGTCATGGGCGGCTATTCGGCCGCGCAAAAGCTGGACGTCAGCGGCCCCGTCGCCATGGCCTGCGCCGGCATTCTGATCGGCAACGCCAAACTGGCGCCCGGCTTTTCGTCGGAATCGCGCAAATATCTGATGAAATTCTGGGAGCTGATCGAGGAAATCCTCAACGCCGTCCTGTTCCTGCTCATCGGCCTGAAGCTCGCGGCCCTTCCCACCGCCGAGGCCTTGTGGATCGTCGGCCTCGGCGCAGTGCCGCTGGTCCTCGCGGCGCGTTCCATCTCGGTCGGCCTGCCTTTGTTTCTCCTGCGACCCATCGGCGGCCTGGGGCCGCTCGGCATGCCCGTTTTGATTTGGGGCGGCCTGCGCGGCGGCCTGTCCATCGCCATGGCGCTGTCGCTGCCCGACTCGGCGCCGCGGGCGGCGATCCTGGTCGCCGCCTATGCCTGTGTGCTTTTCGCGGTGCTCGTCCAGGGCTCGAGCATTAACGGTTTGATTCGCCGGCTGACGCGGAAGGAAACCCCGCCGCTTGACATGCGTTGAACCGGCGCCCACAAGATCGGGAAAACGAGCCGAGGTCCAAAATGAGCGGCAAGCCCACGCTGAAAATCTTTCTCTGCGCGCCGCGCGGCTTTTGCGCCGGCGTCGTGCGCGCCATAGACGTGGTCGAACACGCCCTGCGCAAATTCGGCGCGCCGGTCTATGTGCGGCACGAGATCGTGCATAATCGCTATGTGGTCGAAGGACTGAAACGCCAGGGCGCGATTTTTGTCGAGGAGCTGGACGAAGTTCCCGATGACGGGTCCCCGGTGGTCTTTTCCGCCCATGGCGTGCCCAAATCGGTGCCGCAGGAGGCGGAAAGGCGCCAGCTTCTCGCCATCGACGCCACCTGCCCGCTGGTGACCAAGGTTCACCGCGAAGCGGAAATCCACCATCGGCGCGGCCGACAAGTCATTCTCGTCGGCCACAAGGGCCATCCGGAAGTCATCGGCACGATGGGACAATTGCCGGAGGGCTCTGTCATCCTGGTTGAAAGCGCCGAGGATATCGCGGCTCTGCCTTTCACCGCCGACCAACCCCTCGCCTTCGTCACCCAGACGACCCTGTCGGTGGACGACATGGCGGCGGTGGTCGAGGCGCTGCGCGAAAAATATCCGCACATCATCGGGCCGCACAGGCAGGATATCTGCTACGCGACCACCAACCGCCAGGAGGCGGTGAAAGAAATCGCCCATGCGGTCGACGCCTTTATTGTCGTGGGCTCGCCTAATTCCTCCAATTCGCAGCGGCTGAAGGAAGTGGCGGAGCGCAATGGCTGCAAAGCGGCGCAACTCGTGCTGCGCGCCGCCGACATCGACTGGAGCCTGTTACAGGGCGTCGAATCGCTTGGCGTGACGGCGGGCGCCTCGGCGCCGGAAATCCTGGTCGAGGAGATTCTCGCCGCCATCGGCGAGAAATTCGACCTCATTCACCATACGGTGACCACGGCGACCGAGGACGTCTCCTTCCCGCTGCCGCGGAAATTGCGCGAAAAGGTCGCTTAACCTGTTGAAAAAGCCCGCCGGAAGCGGCGGGCTTCTTGTGTCACCAATCGTCGCCGTGACGCCAGTAATGGCGCCGCCCTTCCCAGCGTGGGCCGTCGTCGTCGTCCCAGGCCCAGCCCCAATGTCGGTGATAATTCGGGACCCAGCGACAGGCGTCATAAGGACCGCAAATCCAGCGAACCTGATCAACCTGGACATTCGGGCCGCCGGCTGGCGCCGCCGCGTCGAGACGGACGAGCGGCGCGGCTTGGGCGGGAACGGCGGCGGAAAGGGCGAGGCCGGCGGCGCTCGCGACAAGCGCGACGGCGATGGCGCTTTTGATATTCAGCATGGCAAGCTCCTGACAGAACGTCGATTCAATCGACGCCGGGGAGATTGCGCCCGTCCGCCTGAACGCGAGCTGAGCCATTCGTTCAGACAGGGTTCATCGGCAAGGATCGGCCTTTTTGCTTTCCCGAAAAATGGCTTATGAGCTAGCCGTACCCGCGCGAGCCGCCTCAAGAGGAAAGACAATGCCGCCAGCCGCTCAATCCGAACCGCCTTTCGACGCCTTTCGCGCGCTTCTCGCCCAAATGCCGCCGTCGTCGGAAGCCGCTGTCGCCGCCGTACGCGCCCGCGACGCGCAACTGACCAAGCCGCCGGGCGCGCTGGGTCGGCTGGAGGAAATCGTCGAATGGCTCGCGGCCTGGCAGGACAGGGCGGAGCCGACCCTGGAGCGGCCGACGGTCGTGGTTTTCGCCGGCAATCATGGCGTCGTCGGGCAGGGCGTCTCGCCTTATCCCCAGAGCGTGACGGCGCAAATGCTGAAGAATTTTTCCGCCGGTGGCGCAGCCGTCAACCAGATTTGCGCCGCCTATGGCGCGGGCCTCAAGGTGTTCGAACTGGCGCTGGACCTGCCGACGCGCGACATCACCCAGGCGCCGGCCATGGAGGCGCGCGAATGCGCCGGCACGATCGCCTTCGGCATGGAGGCGATCGCCGGCGGCGCCGATCTGCTGGCGTTGGGCGAAATGGGAATCGGCAATACCACGATCGCCGCCGCCATTTATCACGCCCTCTATGGCGGCGAACCGGCCGACTGGGTCGGCCGCGGCACGGGCGTGGACGAGGAGGGGCTGCGGCGCAAGGCCGACGCGGTGAAACGCGCCGTCGCCCTGCACAGGGAATTTTTCGACGATCCGTTCGAGATCCTGCGCCGGCTCGGCGGACGCGAGATCGCCGCCATGGCCGGCGCCATTCTGGCGGCGCGCATGGAACGCACGCCGGTGCTGCTCGACGGCTATGTCGTCTGCGCCGCGGCGGCGATCCTGCACGCGCTCGACTCCACCAGCATCGACCATTGTCTCGCCGGCCATGTCTCGGCCGAGGGCGCGCACGCCAGGGTTCTGCAAAAACTCGGCAAGAAGCCGCTGCTCGATCTCGGCATGCGGCTCGGCGAAGGCTCCGGCGCCGCGCTGGCGATCGGCATCGTCAAGGCGGCGCTCGCCTGCCACAAGGATATGGCGACCTTCGCCTCGGCCGGTGTGGACAACAAGGAAGCTTGATTAGGCCACATTGCGCGTGATGCGGCGGTGCGGCGGCTCGGGCTGCGCCGGCGGGGCGTCGGGGTCGAGTTGCGGCAGGGCGTTCATCACCCTTTCCGGCGGGAACATCACAATCACTTCCGTTCCTTCGCGCAGTTTCGAGCGCAAGGTGAACGTGCCGCCATGCATTTCGACCAAGCCCTTGACGATGGGCAGGCCGAGGCCCGTGCCTTCGTCGGCGTTCTTGTGCGCCATGGAGCCGCGCCCGAACGACGACATGATCACGGGAATTTCCTCTTCCGGAATGCCCGGCCCATTGTCCTTGACGGAAAAATATTGGCCGCCATTGACGGTCCAGCCCGCTTTGACCGCGACCTGACCGCCCTGCGGCGTGAATTTGATGGCGTTGGTGAGCAGGTTGAGGGCGATTTGCCGCACCGCGCGCTCGTCGGCCCAGATGCGCGGCATGTTGGGCTCGACCGTTTCGTTCAGGGTCACCCCGCGCTTTTTGGCGCGCAAGGTCAGAAGATGGCGGCAATCCTCGATCACCCCCGGTAAAAGGACGGCCTCCTCCTTGAGCTCGTAGCGTCCCGCCTCGACGCGCGACAGGTCGAGGATTTCATTGATGAGCATCAGCAGATGCTCGCCGCTCGCGTGAATGTCCTTGGAATAGTCGCGATAGGCCTCGACCGAATGGGGGCCGAACAATTCATTCTTCATCACTTCCGAAAAGCCGAGAATGGCGTTGAGCGGCGTGCGCAACTCATGCGACATGGTGGCGAGAAACCGCGATTTCGCCAGGCTCGCCTCTTCGGCGCGCCGCCGCGCCTCGTCGGAAACGGCTTTCGCCTGCTCCAACTCGGCGATCAGCGAATCTTTCTCGGCCTGGAAGGCGAGCGAATCGAGCTGGCTCTCGTAGATGCGCCGCGCCAGCACGATGAAATAGAGCAAAGTGGCGATCGCCAGAATGGTCATCGGCGCAATCGGTCCATGCGCGGTCGCCGGCCACAAATAAAGCAGCATGGCGAAGGCTATGGCCGACATGGAGGCGTAGACCGCCATCGGAACGAATGCTGCGACCACAGTGATGATCGCCGCCGCCAGCATGAAGACGACCATCACATAAGTCGTCGCCACGGGATCGGAAACGCCGATCATCAACCCGGCGAAAGTCGCCCAGGCCAAGCCGTTCGCCGTTTCGGCGATGATGAAACGGGTTTGCCAGGTTCTCGCCTTCGCGATGGACTTTTCCTGCCTGAGAAAGCTGATCGCCAGCAAACCGGTCACGCTGAGGGCGCAGAGCAGCGTGATGAGCCAAAGCGAGATGAGAAGCGGCGGCAGCCAGAACGTCGTCATGGCCGCGATGGCCAGACTCAAAAGGGCCTGCGGCAGGAGAGCCGCCTTGCGCCCTTCAGCGTAAAGACGCAAAAGCTCGATGTCGAAGACAACGTTGCCCGCCCCCGACGACGTCAGCCTCTCCCGCGTCTCGCGCATGCGGTTGGAAAGCTTGCGCCGATCCGCCGAACGCCGGTCGGCGAAGCGGCCGCGGGTGATCATTTCTGCCGTGACTTGCGACATGCCAAGAAAAGCCGGGATTTTTCGCCAGATGAGCAAATTTCAACATGCGGCAAAAAACTTAATGAGCGGCTGACGCAATGCTCGATATCCGGTTAACGCCCGGCATTGACAGGCGGTTTAAGCCAATGTTCTGCTTTTGCCTCCCTCTTCCGACGAGACCCCTCGATGAAACTCTATGATTCGCCCGTCGCGCCCAATCCAAGGCGCGTTCGCATTTTTCTCGCCGAAAAAAAAATCATCGTCCCCAAGGAGACGGTGGACCTTGCCAAGCTGGAGCAAATGAGCCCGGAATTCGCCGCCATCAATCCTCTGCGACGCATTCCCGCTCTTGAACTCGATTCCGGCGAGATTCTCACCGAATCGGTGGCGATTTGTCGCTATTTCGAGGAAATCCAGCCCGAGCCGCCGCTCTTCGGCGTAAACCCTCTCGACAAGGCGCGGGTGGAAATGTGGCAGCGGCGCGCCGAACTGTCGTTTTTCGGCCCTGTCGCTTTGGCCTTCCGCCACAGCCATCCGGCCATGCGCGAAATGGAGAAGCCCCAGATCGCCGAACTCGGCGAAGTCAGCAGGCCCCGCGCCGTGGCCTTCGCCCGATTCCTTGACGGCGAACTGGCGCAGCGTCGCTTTGTCGCCGGCGATTCGTTCACCATCGCCGACATAACCATGCTGGTCGCCGCCGATTTCTGCAAGCCGGCCCGCATAAGCCTTCCCGAAGATCTCGTCCATTTCGCTCGATGGCGCGCCGAAGTCTCCGCCCGCCCGAGCGCCACGGCCTGACCCGTGCCCGAGCCGGACGCGCTCGCCGCCTGTGCGGCAAAAATCCGCGCCTGCCGCATCTGCGTCGAGACGCCGTCCGGCCCGCCCCTGCCGCATGCGCCAAGGCCAGTCCTACGCGTTTCGACCACGGCGCGGCTCCTGGTCGCGGGCCAGGCGCCGGGCGTTCGCGTTCATAAATCCGGCCTGCCCTTCGACGACCCCTCGGGCGACAGATTGCGGCGGTGGATGGGGATAGGGCGGACCGAATTCTATGACGAATCGCGCGTCGCCGTCGCGCCCATGGGTTTCTGCTTTCCCGGCCACGACGCCAAACGGGCCGACCTTCCGCCGCGCCGCGAATGCCGCGCGCGCTGGCACGACGAGCTTTTCGCGCTCATGCCCCAAATCGAACTGATTCTGGCGGTCGGCCGTCCAGCGCAAAGTTATCATTGCGCCCGCTTAGGAGTTTCCCTGCCCAAAAATTGGCGCCTTGAAGAGGCGATTCGGCTGCTGGCGGAGGCGGATGATGCGAATCCGCGCCTTCTCGCCTTGCCGCATCCCTCCTGGCGCAACAATGCCTGGCTCAAGCGGAACCCCTGGTTTGAGGCGGAATTCGCGCCGTTGCGGCTCCAACGTCTGGTGGGGAAAGTACTAAAGATTCCCTCATAATGGCTTTTTTTTGCTTGCCATGGTGCAATGCGGCAATAAGATGATCATGTCTAAACATTGCTTGACCATGGCGTCGGCATTCCAACGCGCGGAACTTGGGCCGCGATTCGAGGAGGCCATCATGCGCGCCCAGCAGAAGGTGCGGTTCAAATCTGCATCGCCGCTCGGTCGGAGTCTGAAAATTCCGCGCGAGGCCGAAGGCTCGGTAATGTGCCGCTATCGCCTTTTGCGCGGCGACGACAAAACGCCCCAGCAGCTCGACGTGAGATTCGGGCCGCATCTTGTCGTCTGGGGCGCGCCCGACGATCAATTCGAAACCGTCGGCGAAGAGGCGAACTGAAGCCGGCTGCGCGTCCGGCGTTATTCGCGCGCCGTTGAAAACGCTCCACGATCGACGTTCACCCTCGAGACAGCGGGAACGATCGCTGGCTCTTTCGGGCCGCCGCGTGGTGACATGACGCAATTTGGCGCCTAACATGCCGCGGCGAAGACCGAGCTAAGGCCTGCGCCAAAATGTTTCACTCGCAAATTCAATATCTGCCGGTCGCGCCGCCTTTTTTCGCGGTCTTCGTCATTGCGCTGGCGATTCTGCTTCTCCTGCTGCAGATCCGCATCCTCACCTACGCCTATACGCGGCTCGGCGTCAGTTCCAGCGCCGCCATGCTCCTGCTCTTCGGCTCCCTGATCGGCAGCGCGATCAATATTCCCATCGCCCAACTCGACGTCGAGCAAATGGCGCGCGGCGGCGAAGTCTTTTTCGACGGCATGATCTATATGGTCCCCGAAGTCATCGGCCAAAGGCCCGTCATCCTGGCGGTCAATGTCGGCGGGGCGCTCATCCCGACCTTTCTGTCCCTTTATCTCATCGCCAGGCGTCGGATCTGGGGCGCGAGCCTCATCGCCGTGGCGATCATGGCGGCGATATGCCACGCCTTGGCGCGGCCGGTGCATGGCGTCGGCATCGCTTTGCCGACCCTGGCGCCGCCCATTGCGGCCACGCTCGTCGCGGCTCTCGTTTCCTGGCGTGAAATTGCGCCCCTCGCCTATATTGGCGGCAGCCTCGGCGTGCTGATCGGCGCCGACCTGACCAATCTCGACAAATTGCGCGGCCTCGGCGCTCCGGTCGCCTCCATCGGCGGCGCGGGCACATTCGACGGCATATTCATCACAGGCCTTCTCGCCGTTCTGCTCGCCAGCATAGCGCGGCCCGGCGAGGCGGCGAAAAGTTGAAGTTCCTTAAGGCGTGTTATAGCTGCTCGTGGAGCCGGTGTTATTGGGGCAGTCATTGTATTTCGTGAACGTCGATCCCGGAGTCCATTGGATGGCGGTATTGGCGCCATTGCGTGGGGTCATATAGGTGGTCTGATGGATCGTATAGCCAGATCCATTATTGGGCGTCTTATTCCACGCATAAGGGGCGAACCCAAAGCCCGGACTGTAATTGTAATCGACGTCGGCGACGATCAGGTAAGAGTCTGTGCCGTTGCCCGAGGAAACATAAGGCGTGCCGTCGATGGCGTCGCCCTGGCCGCCCGGATAGGCCCCCTTCGGCATTTGCGTCGGGCCGTTGACCCCATTGGCCGATTGGGTCAGCTTGCCGCAGGGACGCAAGGTCGGACTGGGTCCCATGCCGACGCTCCACATCACCCGCGCGACGCAACAGGCGGTGTTGGTCGCGCTGACATTGTCGAAGGTGATCTCGGAGATGGTCATGTTGGTCGCGCCGCCGAACGGGAAAAGCACCTTGGTCGCCGCGCCGAAATAATTGCTCAGCACTGAATCCTCGACACAGGGAACGCTGGTGTAGCTCGAGCATGTTCCGCTCGTATCCTGCCCGGGAAGCTGCTGTGCGGTCAGGTCCGCCAAAGTGCGCGAGAGCAACTGGGTTTTGCGTCCCGCTTCGAGGCCCTGGGACAACACGACGCAGCCGAAATAAAGCCCCAGCATCACAGGCAGGATCAGGGCGAACTCGACCGCGGCGACGCCAGCCTTGCCGCGTAAAAAGCGACCCGCCCGGCCGGCGCACCCGAGCCACATCGACCGCGCCCTGACGAAAACTGTCGAGAGGCCCCGATTCATGGCTCGTTCCTGAAGACAACGGTGGAGAAGATGGCGTGAATAAATCCCGCCCCGCTGGGGTTCTTATAGACTGTGCCGTAATTCTCGCTGGTCGAATTGGAGTTCTGTTGCGTTTGCGCATCCTTGTTCGCCAGATCGGACCAAAGATTGCTCGCGCCATTGGTTCCCGTTGCGACCAGAACCGACAGATAGACCGGCATGGGATAATAGGCCTGGAACACGACAATATCGCCAGGATTGCCGAGATTGGCCATGGTGGAGCTGGGGTTGTATTTCGTCGGATCGTACCAGGCGTTATTCGCCGTGACCTGCGAGAAATCATAGGTTTTGGGGTCATAGGCCTGGACGTTCAGCGCGACCTTGCTGCAATCGATGATCGAGGGCAGTTGCTGGCAAAAGTTTGAATTGGTCATGAAAGAGGAAATGGTCTGTGATGTGCCGCTGGTCTGGCTTTGATTGGTCAGAACCTGGCGCGCGACTGTGGCGACAGCGTCGGAAAAGGCTTCCTGTGTGAAAAAGACCAAAGCGGTTTCAAAAATCGCGCAAAGCAGCCCGAGAAAAGGAATCGCCACCATGGCGAATTCGACCGCGACGACGCCTTTGCGGCTGCGCGAAAAACGCGCCAGAAGACCGCGCCGCCCTGGTGGCGCGCCCGCTTTTGTTGATTCCGGCTGGCTCACGAACCCAACTCCAATCGAATATAAGGCGCGCCTCAAGAAACTTCGCCGTCTATTCCCGCGCCGGAATTATCCGACGGGTTGATTGCCTTTGGGTTGCGCTTTTTATTAAAAATGTCGCCGATCAATCCTGTTTTTATTTGACGCCGGAGAAGGCGGTATGGGCCTGGGCCGCCGCAGCGCGTTGAGCGGCGATCGCCTTGGCGTCGGCCAGGTCAACGATCGGCAGACATTGCGGCTCGCAAATGAAGCTTTCGCGGTTGATTCCGTTTTGAAGCAGCAGGTCGGGTTTTTCGGCCGTGACGCGCAGGGTCCATTCGCCGAGGAGATCGCCTTTCGAATCCAAAGCGATGAGATTGGTTTGGCCGAAGCTCTTGCCGGTGATGACGGCCATGTCGCTGTCTTTGAGCATGGTCACGTCGGCTATGCCGGGCTGTCCGATGATCAGGGTCGACGTCTTGTCGGGAATGTGCGCCACTCGCGCCTGGTCCACGGAGACCAGGACCATATCGCGTTTAGCGGCCCAGCTCGCGCCGGTTGACGCGAATAGACCGGCAAAGAGGAAGATGACTCCAATCGAACCGATTGCGTAACGACGCATGAAGCTCTCCTGACACCAATTCTGTCCCGCGCGCAGACGACACTCTAGCCGCGATCGGCCCCGGATCCCGGTTCTCCGACCCCATTGGCCCGCCGCAGCGCGGCGAAGCGCATTTGGCGCCGCAATCCCGCTACGCCGATCCTCCGCCTTTCGGGGGCGTCGGAAGCGCCGATATGTCAATTAAACAGGATATTGGTGAAGGATTACTAAATTTTGCGACAAAACCCTTCCTCCAGGGACGCCGCGACAAGAGCAGCCGACCGGCGGCGGAATGGGGGCGCGGCTTGAATGCGCCAGCGAAAACATCGACAGCGGCGAGGCCCCTCCTCCCCGTCACAGCGCGCCCGTTTCAGCGTTCCCGGTCGATACCCCTTTTTTGAGCGTCCCGAGCGAAGCCATTCTGTTGTCGACCGAAATAATACAAATTGACGGGTTTCGCCTAAAGCTTCACTTACCGCGCTGGAAGACTCTCGCCATCATTCCGCCACGTTAACGCGTCCGCAACGACTGGATGCGTAATTTTCGTCGTCCGACGCTGGCGAAGTCAGACTGGCCGTCGGCGAAACGTTCGCTATTCCAGGAGCCTAACATGAAGTCGCTTGTCACCCGTTTCGTGAAAGACCAATCCGGCGCCACCGCCATTGAATATGGCCTGATCGCCGCTCTCATCTCGGTCGTCTGCATCGTCGCCTTGACCGCGGTCGGCAGCAACTTGAACAACAAGTTCAACACCGTCGCCAACGCCCTGCAGTAAGACGAAATCTCCGAGAGCCGCGGGCTTTCGGGGACGTCAAATTCGGGCTTGAGCCAAGGCTCCGGCGCAGCCGCCGGGGCGAAGCCCAAAAAGACGGTCCCGCAAGGGGCCGTTTTCATTTGGAACGCGCGCTTCCTCGAAAAAAAACATTGCGGATTGTTTTCATTGCGCTTCGACCGAACGAACACCCGGAAGACGGGAAGACGGCGCCCGTTTGAGGATCGGCGCGAATCGATAGAAGTCCAAACAGCGTTCGAAACATCAGTCGTTGCTGATCGCTGAGCCGCCCAGCATGCCGAGCAGGCCGCCCACCACGCCCGAAGCCAAAGCGCCGCCGCCGCTTTCGCCGCTCGACGTTTGCGGCAAATAGCGGCCGATTTCTTCCGCCAGATTCATGATGGGCATGGATTGCAAAGCGATATGGCCAGGGCCGGTGAGCGTGGCGAGGAAAAGCCCTTCGCCGCCGAACAATATGTTCTTGAAGCCCTTCACCATCTGAATGTCGAAGCTGACCGACGGATCGATGACGCCGACATGGCCGGCGTTGACCAGCAGGCGTTCGCCAGGGCTAAGGTCGCGCTCCACCACTTCGCCCGACAGGTCGAGCCAGACCATGCCCGGCCCCGTGACCTTCTGCAGGATGAACCCCTCGCCGCCGAACAGGCCGGCCCCGAAGCGCTGCTGCCACGCGAGCTCCAGCTTCACGGAGATCTCCGCGCAGAGGAACGTCTCCTTGCGGCAGATGAGCGACTGGCCATCGCGCAGGGGAACGGCGATGATCGTGCCGGGGAAGCGCGGCGCGAAGGCCACATGCCCTGCGCTCCGCGCGGAAAATTCTGTGACGAAAAAGCTGCCGCCGCCGAGCGAACGTTTGATCCCGGCGAACAAGCCGCCGCCGGTATGGGTGTTCATTTCGACGGCGTCCGTCATCCAGCACATGCAATTGGTCTGGCTGTAGACGGTCTCGCCGGGAGCGAGATCGATCTCGACAGTCTGCATGACCGTTCCCGACAGCCGGTATTGCATGGCCCCTCTCCTCAAATCGATTGGTTATAAGCGCCGACTTCCGGATTTTCGCGCAAGACGGCGTCCATAGCTTTGAACATGGCGCGCATATTGTCCTCGGAGGTCGGGCTCTCCACCACGACCACCAGTTCCGGTTTGTTTGAGGAGGCGCGGATGAGCCCCCAGCTGCCGTCCTCGACCATGACGCGCGCGCCGTTGACCGTCACGAGCCCTGAGATCTTCTGTCCGATGATTTTTTCGCCCGCCGCCTGCATGGCCTGCAGCCGCGCCGTGACTTTTTCGATCACGTCATATTTTATTTCGTCGTCGCAATGTGGCGACATGGTCGGCGAGCCCCAGGTTTTCGGCAATTCGGCGTAAAGCTCGGCCATGCTCTTTCCCGGATTGCGATCAAGCATTTCCAGCACGTGAATTGCGGTGAGCAGCCCGTCGTCATAGCCGCGCCCGATCGGCGCGTTGAAGAAGAAATGGCCCGACTTCTCGAAACCGGCCAAGGCGTTCAATTCGGTGACGCGACGCTTGATATAGGAATGGCCGGTCTTCCAGTAGTCCACCTTGACCCCTTGCGCCTTGAGGACGGAATCGCTGCCAAAAAGGCCGGTCGACTTCACATCGACGACAAAGGTCGGGTTGGGATGAATTTTCGACAGGTCCCGAGCCAGCATCACCCCGATCTTGTCGGCGAAAATTTCTTCGCCCCGATTGTCCACGACGCCGCAACGGTCGCCGTCGCCATCGAAACCGAGGCCGATGTCGGCGCCCGTCTCGCGCACCTTGTCCGCCATGGCGTGCAGCATCTGCAGGTCTTCGGGATTGGGATTATAGCGCGGGAAATTGAAGTCGGGCGTGGCGTCCAGCGAGACGACGTCGCAGCCCAGCCGCTCGAACAATTCCGGCGCATAGGCGCCCGCCGTGCCATTGCCGCAGGCGGCGACGACCTTGAGCTTGCGGCTGAGTTTCGCATGGCTGGCGAGGTCGTCGAGATAGGTTTTGCCAAAATTCTCGACAAAAACGTAAGACCCGCCGGGCCTCGCCTGGTATCGGCCGCCCAGAACGATGTCGCGCAAGCGGGCCATTTCGGACGGCCCGAACGTGACCGGCCGCTGCGCCCCCATTTTCACCCCGGTCCAGCCATTGTCGTTATGCGAGGCGGTGACCATGGCCACGGCCGGGCAGTCGAGGGCGAATTGAGCGAAATAGGCCATGGGCGACAGGGCGAGGCCGATATCGACCACTTCGACGCCGCCGGCCATCAGGCCGCAGATCAGCGCCTGTTTGATCGAGGCGGAGTAAGCGCGGTAGTCGTGCCCCGTCGCAAGGCGCGGCTTGATCCCCATTTCGTGGAGCAGAGCCGCAAGACCGAGGCCGAGCGCCTGCACGCCCATCAGATTGAGTTCCGAGCCGAACAGCCAGCGCGCGTCATATTCGCGAAAGCCGGTCGGTTTCACCAACGGCAAACGTTCATATTCGAATGTGTTGGGCGTCAGGTCGGAGACGGGTTTGGGAAACATCGATTTCTCTTCATCAAAGACTGTCATTGCGAGCGAAGCGAAGCAATCCATGAAGCCGCTGGGCGGATGGCGGATTGTTTCGCCGCGCTGGCGTCGACTTTGGCGGGATCACGGGCGGTGATAGACGTCCTCAATGCGCACGATGTCGTCTTCGCCGAGATAGGAGCCAGTCTGCACCTCGATTAATTCGAGATCGATCTTGCCCGGATTCGCAAGGCGGTGCACCGATCCGATCGGCAGATAGATCGATTCGTTCTCATGCACCATTTTCACCTCGTCGTCGCGCGTCACTTCGGCCGATCCGCGCACCACCACCCAATGTTCGGCGCGATGAAAGTGCTTTTGCAGTGATAGTCTTCCCCCCGGCTTCACCACAATGCGCTTGACCTGATAGCGGTCGCCGCCGTCGATCGACTGGTAATAGCCCCAGGGCCGGTAAATACGACGATGCTCCTGCGCCTCCTTGCGCTTGCGGCGCTTCAGTTCATCGACCAATTGCTTGACCTTGTCGCCATGCTGCGCGCCGAGGACGAGAACCGCGTCGTCGGTGGTGATGACGATCACGTCGTCGACGCCGAGCACCGCGGTCAATGCGTCGTCGGAGCGCACATGCACGTTGCGGCCGTCGATCACCATGCCGTGGCCGCGTATGGAATTGCCGTGTTCATCGCGCTCTGACAGCTCCCAGACAGCCTGCCAATTGCCGACGTCCGACCAGCCTATGTCGGCGGGAATCACCGCCGCATGAGAGGTGCGCTCCATCACCGCATAATCGATCGACGTTTTCGGCGCGCGCGAAAAGGACTCTTTATCGAGCGACAGGAAGCCGAGATCGACCTTGGCCTTGGCGTAGGCATGCGCCGCGGCCTCGGCGATTTCCGGCTCGAATCTGGCGATTTCGTCACGCATCACGTCGACGCGGAAGAAGAAATTGCCGGAATTCCACAAATAGCCCTGTTCGATATATTTTTCGGCGGTTGGGAGATCCGGCTTTTCCACAAAGGCTTCGACTTTGGCGACGCCGGCCTCGGCGGCGACGATGACGCCGGGACGAATATAGCCATAGCCGACAGACGGGCCCGTCGGCTTGATGCCGAGCGTGACGATAAAGCCCTGCGCCGCAGCGTCTGCCGCCTTGCGGCAAAGCGCCCGAAAAACCTCGACCTTGCGCACGACATGATCAGCGGCGAAGACCGCGACGACGGCGTCCTGCGCCCGCTCTGCCGCCAGTTCGCAGGCGACCGCGACGGCCGCGGCCGAATCGCGCCGCTCCGGCTCCAGCAGGATCGCGCCCTTGACGCCGATCTGCGCCATCTGCTCCTGGGCCAGAAAGCGATAGTCGTGGTTGGTGACAATTGCCGGCTCGTCGAATATTTCCGGGTCGAGCCGCAACAATGTCTCCTGGAAGGTCGACAATTTTCCCAGCAGAGGAATGAACTGCTTGGGCATGGTCTCGCGCGAGGCCGGCCACACCCGCGTGCCCGCGCCGCCGCACATGATGACCGGAACGATCTTTTTCATGCGCCCCTCGTTTGGACCGCCGGTCCCATCGCCGCAAAGGCGACGAAAGCAAAAGCTGGCCACACCGTCTCTATCCTATCCTATTGAAATGACCGAATCCTCAATAGGCGCTATGGACGCCTCCGCCCCGGATCAAGCCGTTTGCTCGTCGCTCGCCGCCAGGAGCCGCGCCTGATGATCGGCGATCAGCGCGTCCAGAATCTCGTCGAGCGCTTCGCCCTCCATCACCTTTTCGATCTTGTACAGCGTCAGATTGATGCGGTGATCGGTGACTCGCCCTTGGGGGAAGTTATAGGTGCGGATGCGTTCGGACCGGTCGCCCGAGCCGACTTGCGCCTTGCGGTCGGCGGCGCGGGCCGAGTCGAGTTTATGGCGTTCGAGGTCGAACAGGCGCGAACGCAGCAATTCCATGGCCTTGGCCTTGTTGCGATGCTGCGAGCGCTCCTCCTGCATCACCACCGCAAGGCCGGTGGGAATATGGGTGATGCGGATCGCCGATTCGGTCTTGTTCACATGCTGGCCGCCGGCGCCCCCCGAACGCATGGTGTCGATGCGCAGATCGGCGTCGTTGATGGCGAGATCGACCTCCGCCGCCTCCGGCAGAACCGCGACGGTGGCGGCGGACGTATGAATGCGTCCCTGCGTCTCCGTCACGGGAACGCGCTGCACGCGGTGCGCGCCGCTTTCGAATTTCAGCCGCGCAAAGACGCCCCTGCCGCTCACACGGGCGATGATTTCCTTAAAACCGCCCGCGGTTCCCTCACTGGCGGAAATGAGCTCGAAACTCCAGCCACGCCGCTCGGCGTATTTTTGATACATGCGGAAGAGATCGCCGGCGAAAAGGGCCGCCTCGTCGCCGCCGGTCCCGGCGCGAATTTCCAGGATCGCGCCCTTTTCGTCGGCGGCGTCGCGCGGCAGCAGCGCCAGGCGGAGGTTTTTTTCCGCCTCGGCCAGTTTGAGCTTGAGGTCCGGCAATTCTTCTTCCGCCAGCGCCCGCATTTCCGGCTCGGCCGCCGCATCGGCGCAAAGCTCCTCCAGCCCGGCGATTTCCCCGGCCAGGGCGCGAAAGGCCAGGACCGCTTCGGCGACCGGCTCCAGTTCCGCCAATTCGCGCGAAAGCGCGGAAAAAGCGCTCGAATCGACGCCCTCCGACAGGCGATGGCCGATCTCGTCGCGGCGGCGAAGAATGAGGTCGAGTTTTTCCGGCGGCAGCATAGGTAAGGATCCGGCGACCTTAACCGGCCGCGCATGGCTTGAAGGCGCGAAAGGAGAGGCTAAAGCGGCACGCCGCTCTCTTCGACAAAATTCTGAAATTCTCGGCGCAGCGACGCCCTGCCGTCCGGTTCGTCGATCAGCGGCATCAGGAAATCCCGAGTCGCCGCGAGGTCGCAGGCAAGGATCGCCGCCTTGACCGGCCCGATCGCGGAGCCGCTCATCGAGAGGCCGCGATAGCCGATCGCCGCCAAAGCGATCGCCTCCAGCGGCTTGCCGCCCATTTCACCGCAGAGCGTGACAGGCGCCCCATGGCGCGCGGCGGCGTCGACGATCGATTTCAACGCGCGCAGGCTGGCCGGAGAAAGCGTGTCGAAACGCGCCGAGACGCGCTTGTTGTCGCGGTCGGCGGCGAAAAGATATTGCGTCAGGTCGTTGGAGCCGACGGAGAGGAAATCGGCCTCGGCGCAGATTTCATCGAGCTGCCAAAGCAGCGCCGGCACTTCGACCATCACGCCGAGCTTCAGCGCGTCGGGCAGTTCGTAATCGTGCCGGCGCAGGAACTCCAATTCGCGTTCGCAAATGTCCTTGGCCTGCCGGAATTCAGCCGTGCTCGCCACCATCGGGAACATGATGCGCATTTCAAGCCCCGCGCCCGCTCGCAGCATCGCGCGCAATTGCATGCGCAACAAGCCGGGACGGTCGAGGCCGATCCGGATCGCGCGCCAGCCGAGCGCCGGATTTTCCTCCTCGAGCGTGGCCATATAGGGCAGGACCTTGTCCGAGCCGATGTCGAGAGTGCGGAAGGTCACCGGCCGTCCTTCCGTGGCCTCGATCACCTTGCGGTAAAGCGCATATTGCTCGGAGAGGCGCGGGAAGGTCGACGCCACCATGAATTGCAGTTCGGTGCGGAACAAGCCGATCGACTGCGCGCCCACTTCCACGACATGGTGGCAGTCGATCAGCAGCCCGGCGTTCATATGCAGGTCGATCTTGACGCCGTCGCGGGTGACGGCGGGAGCGTCCCGCAATTTGTGATATTGCTCCTGCCGGCGCGCGCGCAGCCGCGCCTTCTCGCCATAGGCCGCCTCGACATCCGGCGTCGGGCGCAACTGCAGCTCGCCGGAGCCGCCATCGACAATGATGGCGTCGCCGGTTTCGACCAGATCCGTGATATTGGGCGCCTCGCCGATCGCCGGAACGCCGAGGGCGCGCGCGATAATGGCGACATGACTGCTCGGGCCGCCATCCTCCAGGACGAGGCCGCGGAGGTTGGAGCGGTCATATTCGAGCAGCGCCGCCGGGCCCATATTGCGCGCCACCAAAATGGAATTGGGCGGCAGGGCGCCGCCATGCGGCACGCCCCGGCCGGTGAGCTGTTGCAGCAGCCGATTGGCCAGATCGTCGAGATCGTGCAGCCTTTCGCGCAAATAGGGATCGGTCTGGCGCTGCAATTTGGCGCGCGCGTCATTTTGCACGCGCTCGACCGCCGCTTCCGCGGTGAGGCCGGACTCGAGCGCCTCGCGCAATCGCCGCAGCCACCCGCGATCATTGGCGAACATGCGCACCGTCTCCAGCACGTCGCGGTGCTCGCCCGCCCCATAGCGGTCGCCGCGCGCGATCAACTGGTCGATCTGTTGGCGCATGGCGTGGATGGCCTGGTCGAGCCGCCGCATTTCCGCCTGCGGGTCCTCGGCCACGAGTTGCTTCACCACAATTCGCGGCTCATGCAGCACAACATGGCCGAGTCCGACGCCCTCACTGAGCGGAGCGCCGGTCAAAGCCATCGGCTTTTGCAGGCTGAAGCTTTGGCCGGGCTGGGCGATGGACTGCAGCTCGCCGGACGCGATCATTTCGGCCAGAAGCATGGCCGTCGTCTGCAGCGCCTCGACTTCCTCCTCCGAATAGGCGCGACGGGCGCGATTCTGCACGACTAGAACGCCGAGCGTGTTGCCGCCACGCAAGATCGGCACGCCGAGGAAGGATTGGTAAATTTCCTCGCCCGTTTCCGGCTTGTAGGAAAAGGCCGGGTGGGCTTGGGCGTCAGCAAGCGCCAGCGGCTCCGCCTTTTCGGCGATCAGACCGACCAGACCTTCCTTGGTGCTCATGGTGGTGAGGTGAACCGCCTCGCGGTTCAGGCCTTCGGTAGCGTAAAGCTCGAGCTCGCCGTCGGAACGCAACACATAAACGGAGCAGACCTCCGCCACCATATTGGCAGCGATATGGACGACGATCCGGTCCAGACGCGCCTGGGCGCTCACCGGCTCCGCCATGACCTCGCGGAGCCGGCGCAGCAGCAGACGAGGTCCGCCCATAACGCCGCGCATGTTCCCAATCCTGTCCGGAAACGCGCAGCAAGGCGCGCTTCCCAGTTAGACTTTGCGATTCCCTCGCCGCCCGCGTCCCTATACGGGATGCAAGGTTCAGACCGCAAGCGCGAGGCGCATCGCCGTCCGCGGCCCGGCCGAATCGCGGACGGCTCTGGATTTCCTGAATTCGCGGCGTTTTTTCGAAAAGGCGGCTTCCACCCCTTTCGCTGCCGCTTTAGCCGCCAAAACCAAATTTCTTTGTCGACTATTGTGTCTTTGCGCGAAAATTCCCGTCAAGGGAAGCACGAAAGCGCTTTTTCATGCTTTGTCGAGGCCGTAAAGCGAATGCAGCGTGCGCACCGCCAGCTCGGTATAGGCCGCGTCGATCAGCACCGAGAATTTGATCTCCGAAGTGGTGATGGCGCGAATGTTGATCCCCTTGTCGGCCAGCGCCCGAAAAGCCGCCGCCGCAACGCCGGCATGGCTGCGCATGCCGACGCCGATCGCCGAAATTTTCACCACATCGGTCGAGGATTGCAGATTGGAAAAGCCGATGGACGCCTTGACGCCCTCAAGCACGGCGCGCGCGCGCTCGAATTCGGCCGCCGGCACGGTGAAGGTGATGTCGGTGCTCGCCTGATCGTCCGAGATGACCTGGATGATCATGTCGACATTGATGTTGGCCTGCGCCAGAGGCTGAAAGATCGCGGCGGCGACACCCGGCTTGTCGGCGACCCTGCGCAAAGTGATCTGCGCCTCGTCCTTGGAAAAGGCGATTCCGGTCACGACCTGCTCTTCCACAATATCCTCCTCGCCACAAATCAAGGTGCCGGACCCCGGGTTTTCGGGATCGTCGAAGGACGAGCGCACGAAAGTCTTCACTCCATGGACCATGGCCATTTCAACCGAGCGCACCTGCAGCACCTTAGCCCCCAGAGAGGCCAGTTCCAGCATTTCCTCAAAAGCGATCTTGTCGAGCCGGCGCGCCTTGGACACGACGCGCGGATCTGTGGTGTAGACGCCGTCCACGTCCGTGTAGATGTCGCAGCGATCCGCCTTGATTGCGGCGGCGATGGCGACGGCGCTGGTATCCGAGCCGCCGCGCCCCAGGGTCGCAATGCGGCCGGTCGCCGGGTTTATCCCTTGAAAGCCGGCGATCACCGCGACCTCCTTGCGGCCGAATCCCTCGATCAGCCCCCCGCCATCGATCCTGGCGATGCGCGCCGATCCATGGGCGTCGTCGGTCTCGAGCGGAATCTGCCACCCCTGCCAGGAGCGCGCCGGAACGCCCATTTCCTGCAGGACGATGGCGAGCAGGCCGGACGTCACCTGCTCGCCCGAGGCGACGACGGCGTCATATTCGCGCTGATCGCAATGCTTGTCGGCGTCATTGACCCAGCCAACCAGCTCATTGGTTTTGCCGGACATGGCCGACACCACAACGGCGACCTCGAAACCGGCGTCGACCTCGCGTTTGACGTGACGCGCCACATTACGGATTCGATCGACATTGGCGACGGACGTGCCGCCGAATTTCATGACAAGACGCGCCATATTGCCCTAGAATGATCGCGAAAATTGGTCCCGCACGCACGGGACGGCTATACATGACGGGGCGCGCGACGAGTGTCAACGCCTTCGTCACAAAGGACTTTTGAGGCTTGAAAATGGCGGAAAACGCGACGGCGGCGGGGACAAGCGTCGACGCGCAGGAGTTGGCGCGCTTCGCCAGACTCGGCGACCAGTGGTGGGATGCGCGCGGCCCGCAACGCGCGCTCCACCGGCTCAATCCCGTGCGGATCAAATATTTGCGCAATCTCTTTTGTGGGCATTTTCCCGACGGGACAAAACCACGCGACCGCAAGGCGGAAAAGCCGCTTGCCGGATTGCGCATCGCCGATCTCGGCTGCGGCGGCGGGCTTTTATCGGAGCCCTTGGCGCTACTCGGCGCGCAGATCACGGGAATCGATCCCGCAGAGGAAAATATCGCCGTCGCCCGCCGCCATGCCGAAGCGGGAGGACTGTCGATCGATTATCGCTCCACGACCGTAGAAGCTTTGGCGGAAACGGGCGAGACGTTCGACGCCGTCCTCGCCATGGAAGTCCTGGAGCATGTGGCGCACGTCGACGGTTTTTTGCGCGCCGCAGCCGCCCTCGTTCGGCCCGGCGGACTTTTCGTCGGCGCGACTCTGAACCGCACCCTAAAATCTTACGCCCTGGCCATAGTGGGCGCCGAATATGTTTTAGGCTGGGTGGAAAAGGGCACCCACGACTGGACGAAATTCCTGACGCCGGAACAAGTCCTGAAGCCGCTGAAAGAAGCGGGACTGGCGGAAATCGATCGCGCCGGGATCGTCTATCATCCCCTGCGCGACGAATGGCGCCTGTCGGGCGCTATGGACGTAAATTACATGATCGCCCTGGAGCGGCCGGCGTGAGCGCTCAGGTCAAACGTTCAGCGCGTCCTTCAGTTCGTTGAGCTGGCTGAGCTTCTCGGCGGCGAGCTTCCTGGCTTCCGAAGTCGTGGCGTCGGCCAGGTCTTCCTCGGCGTTCTGGATTTCTGCCGCGAGCTGGGCGGCGTCGAACTGTTCGATTGGCGTCGCCGTCTCGGCCAGAATGGTCAGTCCCGCCGGCGAGACATCGGCGAAGCCCCCGCGAACGAAGAGCCTGGTCTTCTTATTGGCGCCGTCGTCATACTGGAGAATGCCCGCCTTCAACACGCTCATCACCGGCGCATGATCCTTCAGGACCGTGAATTCGCCTTCGATCCCAGGCACGACGACAGCTTCGACGTCACCCGAATAAAGCAGCTTTTCCGGCGAGACGAGCTCAAATTGAAAGGTCGTCATGAGACGCTCCAAAACTGGGATTTGCCGCCTGCCGCGGCGCGGAATTTTGCGCCGCGCCGCGCTCGATCAGGTCGGCTTTGACGATCAGGCCGCCTGGGCCGCCAGTTTCGCCGCTTTTTCGACGGCTTCCTCGATCGCGCCGACCATATAGAAAGCCGCTTCAGGCAGATGGTCGTATTCGCCCTCGACCAGGCCCTTGAAGCCCTTGATCGTGTCGGCGAGCGCCACGAGCTTGCCGGGCGAGCCGGTGAAGACTTCCGCGACATGGAAGGGCTGCGACAGGAAGCGCTCGATTTTGCGCGCGCGGGCGACGACGAGCTTGTCCTCTTCGGACAATTCGTCCATGCCGAGAATGGCAATGATGTCCTGCAGCGACTTGTAACGCTGCAGCGTCGACTGCACCTTGCGCGCCACTTCGTAATGCTCTTCGCCGACGACGCCAGGCGACAGCATGCGCGAGGTCGAATCGAGCGGATCGACCGCCGGATAGATGCCCTTTTCCGCGATGGAGCGCGACAACACGGTGGTCGCGTCCAAATGGGCGAAGGAGGTCGCCGGCGCCGGATCGGTCAAGTCGTCGGCGGGGACGTAGATCGCCTGCACCGAAGTGATCGAACCCTTGGTGGTGGTGGTGATGCGTTCCTGTAGCGCGCCCATGTCGGTGGCGAGCGTCGGCTGATAGCCCACCGCCGAGGGGATGCGGCCGAGCAGCGCCGACACTTCCGAACCCGCCTGGGTGAAGCGGAAGATGTTGTCGACGAAGAACAGCACGTCCTGACCCTGGTCGCGGAAATGTTCGGCGACGGTCAGGCCGGTGAGCGCGACGCGGGCGCGGGCGCCGGGCGGCTCGTTCATCTGGCCGTAGACCAGGGCGCATTTGGAGCCGTCGGTCGAGCCGCCATGTTCCTTCGGATCCTTGTTGACGCCGCCTTCGATCATTTCATGATAAAGGTCGTTGCCCTCGCGGGTGCGCTCGCCGACGCCGGCGAAAACCGAATAGCCGCCGTGCGCCTTGGCGATATTGTTGATCAGCTCCATGATCAGCACGGTCTTGCCGACGCCCGCACCGCCGAACAGGCCGATCTTGCCGCCTTTGGCGTAAGGCGCGAGCAGGTCCACGACCTTGATGCCGGTTTCGAGAATCTGCGCTTCCGTCGCCTGTTCGGCGTAGCTCGGCGCCGGCTGGTGGATGGCGCGCAGGCCCTCGTTCGGAACCGAACCGGCTTCGTCCACAGGATCGCCGATGACGTTGATGATGCGGCCAAGCGTGCCGACGCCAACGGGAACCATGATCGGCGCGCCGGTGTCGCGCACCGGCTGGCCGCGAACCAGGCCTTCGGAAACGTCCATGGCGATGCAGCGCACGGAATTTTCGCCGAGATGCTGGGCGACTTCGAGCACCAGGCGCTGGCCGTTATTGGTCGTCTCCAACGCATTCAGGATTTCCGGCAGGGGACCGTCGAACTTCACGTCGACAACCGCGCCAATGACCTGGGTGACGTGGCCCTGGGGAAGATCAGCCATTTTTCGTCCTCACATTTTTAAACGGTCAGAGCGCTTCCGCGCCCGAGATGATTTCGATCAGTTCCTTGGTGATCATCGCCTGACGGGTCCGGTTGTAGATGGTCGTCTGCTTTCTGATCATTTCGCCGGCGTTGCGGGTGGCGCTGTCCATGGCGCTCATGCGGGCGCCCTGTTCAGACGCGGCGTTTTCCAGAAGAGCGCGGAAAATCTGCACCGAAATGTTGCGCGGCAGGAGCGCGGCGAGAATTTCGTCCTGATCCGGCTCGTAATCATAGATCGCCTTGGTCTTCTTGCCGTCTTTGCCGACCGGCGCGGGGATCAACTGCTGCGCCGTCGGGATCTGCAGGATCACCGAGCGGAACTTCGAATAGAACAAGGTCGCGGCGTCGAATTCGCCCTCGTCGAACATGGCGATGATCTTCTTGCCGATGCCGACGGCGTCGTCGAAGCCGATCTGGCGCAAGGCGCGCAGGTCGATCACTTCGACGATCTGCTTTTCGAACTGGCGGCGCAGCTGGTCGTGACCCTTCTTGCCGATGCAGAGGATCTTCACCACCTTGCCCTCTGCCTGCAGAGTGAGCGCCTTTTCGCGCGCCAGGCGGACGATGGACGTGTTGAAGCCGCCGCATAGGCCGCGTTCGGCGGTGGCGACGATCAGCAGATGAACCTCGTCCTTGCCATTGCCGGACAGCAATGGATGCCCCGGCCCGGCGAGGCTGGAGGCCAGATTGTCCAAGACCGCGTCCATGCGTTCGGCAAAGGGACGCGCCGCTTCGGCCGCCTGCTGCGCGCGACGCAATTTCGCCGCCGCGACCATCTGCATGGCCTTGGTGATTTTCTGCGTCGCCTTGACCGAGGCGATGCGATTGCGAAGGTCCTTCAACGAGGCCATAGTTGATCCGCTCGACTGTCGCCCCGACGAGGGGAGCGATCATGGAGGCGAGCCCGCCGTCGCCGCGACGCCGGGCTCGATGCGATTTTTAAGCGAAGGATTTGGTATAGCCTTCGATCACGGCCTTGAGCTGGTTGCCCGTGGCGTCGGACAGATCGCGCGACGAGCGGATCGACTCCAGAATATCGGCGTGGCTGGCGCGCAGCAGCGCGAGAAGCCCGTCCTCATAAGCCTTGATGCGATTGACCGCCAAAACGTCGAGATAGCCGTTGACGCCAGCGTAGATCACGCAAACCTGCTCTTCCATCTTGAGCGGCGTGAACTGCGCCTGTTTCAGCAATTCCGTCAGGCGCGCGCCGCGATTGAGCAGGCGCTGGGTCGTGGCGTCCAGGTCGGAGCCGAACTGCGCGAAGGCGGCCATTTCGCGATATTGCGCCAGTTCGCCCTTGATCTTGCCCGCGACCTTCTTCATCGCCTTGGTCTGCGCCGAAGAGCCGACGCGCGACACCGAGAGGCCGACGTTCACCGCCGGGCGAATGCCCTGGTAGAAAAGGTCGGTTTCGAGGAAGATCTGGCCGTCGGTGATCGAGATGACATTGGTCGGAATATAGGCCGACACGTCGTTGGCCTGGGTTTCGATCACCGGCAGGGCGGTCATCGAGCCGGCGCCGTTGTCGTCGTTGAGCTTGGCGGCGCGCTCCAGCAGGCGGCTATGGAGATAGAAAACGTCGCCGGGATAGGCTTCGCGGCCCGGCGGGCGGCGCAGCAGCAGCGACATCTGGCGATAGGCGACGGCCTGCTTGGTGAGATCGTCATAGACCATCAGCGAATGCATGCCGTTGTCGCGGAAATATTCGCCCATGGTCGCACCGGCGAAGGGGGCGAGGAACTGCATCGGAGCCGGGTCCGAGGCGGTGGCGGCGACGATGATGGAATATTCCAGCGCGCCGTTTTCCTCCAGCACCTTGACGAATTGGGCGACGGTGGAGCGCTTCTGACCGACCGCGACATAAACGCAATAGAGCTTGATGCTCTCGTCATCGCTCTGGTTGAGCGACTTCTGGTTGAGGATGGTGTCGAGCGCCACCGCCGTCTTGCCGGTCTGGCGGTCGCCGATGATCAGTTCGCGCTGGCCGCGGCCGATCGGGATCAGGGCGTCGATGGCCTTGAGCCCGGTCGCCATCGGCTCGTGCACCGATTTCCGCGGAATGATGCCGGGGGCCTTGACATCGACGCGAGCGCGCTTGGTGGCGTTGATCGGGCCCTTGCCGTCGATGGGGTTGCCGAGCGCGTCGACGACGCGGCCGAGAAGCTCCTTTCCGACGGGCGCGTCGACGATGGCGCCGGTGCGCTTGACCGTCTGGCCTTCCTTGATGTCGCGGTCGGAGCCGAAAATAACCACGCCGACATTGTCGCTCTCGAGGTTGAGCGCCATGCCGCGGATGCCGTTCTCGAACTCGACCATTTCGCCGGCCTGGACATTGTCGAGTCCGTAGACGCGGGCGATGCCGTCGCCGACCGACAGCACCTGGCCGACTTCGGTGATCTGGGCTTCATTGCCGAAATTTTCGATCTCGTTCTTGAGAATCGCGGAAATTTCTGCGGCGCGGATATCCATCAGCCGACCTCTTTCATACGTGTGCGGAGCGAATTGAGTTTGGTTTTCAGCGAGGCGTCGACCATGCGCGAGCCGAGCTTGACGACGATGCCGCCGATGATTTCTGGATCGAGGTTGACGTTGACCCTCACGGTCTTGCCGCCCGAAACCTCGCGCAAGGCGCTTTCGACGGAGGTCATCTGCTCGGGCGAAAGCGGTTCGGCGACCGTGACCTGCGCATGCGTCACGCCCTTGGCCGCGTCGTTCAGCGCGAGATAGGCGCGGATCATGTCGGGAAGAACGAAGAGTCGCCGCTTGGCGGCGACGAGCTTGATGAAATTGGCGGTGATGCCGCTGAAACCGAATTTGTCGAGCAGCGCTCCGATCGCCTTGAGCTGCTCCTCGGCCGAAAAGACGGGGCTTTTCACGAAGCGCTGCAGATCGGCGCTTTGGGCGATCGTATCTGCGAAATTGCGCAAGGCGTCAGCGACGGCGTCGGCGACATTTTGTTCCCGCGCCAAGGAGAAAAGGGCCTGGGCATAGCGCTCCGCGACGCCCGACGTCGGATTTTGTGACTCGTCGACTTCAGCCACGCGGAAAAGCCCCCTTCTGCGAGCGAACAATCTTCCAGCGCTCTCGGGATCCGGCGCCCCTGGCCGCATCGTCGCAAGACGGAAACGTCTTGGAAACGGGCCTTTGGCGAGCCCCTCCTCGAAAGGCGCGGCTGACCTAACATAGGGGACCACGCCGCGCAACCGGAAGAGAGACTGCAAAAGTAAGGCTTTGGGATAATGGACGAACGGAAATGCTTAAAAATCACAAAAAATTGTGAGGGTCGACATCGACTATCACCCGGACGCCGCCGCGCGGCTTGGGCGCCTGCCGCAGCATCCGGCGCAGGAAGCCCTGGAGGTCGGCGCAGCGCGGCGCCTTGACCAGCAAACGCAGGCGATATTTGCCGCGCAAAACCGCCAGCGGCGCTTCGGCAGGCCCCAGTACGACAATCTCGTCATCGCCAGGCGTTTGAGCGGGCGCGGCGGCGCGGGCCAGGGCGCGGGCGTGAGCCTCGGCAGCGGCGCGATCCGAACCCGAAACGATGATGGCGGCGAGCCTGCCGAAAGGCGGCAGGCCGGCGTCGCGCCGCATCTGCGTCTCCTGCGCGTAAAAGCGCTCGAAATCGCCGGAGAGCAGGGCGCGCATTACGGGATGATCGATCTGCCAGCTTTGCAGAAAGGCGCGGCCCGGCTTTTCGCCGCGTCCGGCGCGGCCAGCGACCTGGTTGAGCAGTTGAAACGTGCGCTCCGCGGCGCGCGGGTCGCCGCTCGCCAGACCGATATCGGCGTCCACCACCCCGACCAAGGTCAGTTGCGGAAAATTATGGCCCTTGGCGACCAGTTGCGTGCCGATGACGAGATCGAATTCATGCTCGGCCACGGCCCGCAATTCGGCCCGCATCCTTTCCGTCCCGCCCGCCATGTCCGAGGAAAGCACCAATTGCCGAATGTCGGGGAAGAGTTCGGCCGCCTCTTCCGCCAGGCGCTCCACCCCCGGTCCGCAGGCGGTCAGGGATTCCTTCGCGCCGCAGGCCGGGCAGACGTCCGGGCGGCGCTCGACGTGGCCGCAATGATGGCAGACGAGGGCGCGGCGATAGCGATGTTCGACCAGCCAGGCCGAGCAATTCGGACATTCGAATTTGTGGCCGCAGGCGACGCATAGCGTCACCGGCGCATAGCCGCGCCGGTTGAGAAAAAGCAGGACCTGCTCCTTGCGGGCGAAATTTTCGCGCATGGCCTCGGCAAGACGCGGCGCGATCCATTTTCCGCGGCGCGGACCCTCCTTTCGCAGGTCTATGGCTTCGATCATCGGCAGTTCGCGGCCGGCGAAGCGGTTTTTCAGCCGCAAATGGCCGTAGCGGCCGAGGCGCGCGTTCTCTCGCGTCTCGACCGAAGGCGTGGCCGAGGCGAGAATGACGGCGCAGCTTTCGATCTGGCCCCTCACCACCGCCATGTCGCGGGCGTGATAGACGACGCCGTCCTCCTGTTTATAGCCGGCGTCATGTTCTTCATCGACGACGATGAGGCGCAGTTCGGCGAAGGGAAGGAAAAGCGCCGAGCGCGCTCCCGCGACCACTCCGGCTTCGCCTTGGGCGATGTCGCGCCACGCCCGGGCGCGGCGACGCGGCGAGAGACCCGAATGCCATTCGACCGGGCGATGCCCGAAACGCGCCGCAAATCGTTCGAGAAACTGGGCGGTGAGGGCGATTTCCGGCATGAGGATCAGGACTTGGCCGCCGGCGCGCAAAGCTTCCGCCACGGCTTCGAAATAGACTTCGGTCTTGCCGGAGCCCGTGACGCCTTCGAGCAGAATGGGTTTGAAGGCGCGGGAGGCCACAGCCCCGCGCAATTCCTGCGCCGCCCGCTCCTGATCGGGCGACAGAAGCGGCGCGGCGAAATCGGGGTCGGCCGGAGCGGCGGCTTTTTCGGGCGGCAGTGCGACGGCCTCCAGCGCGCCGTCATCGACCAAAGCGTCGATCACGGCGGGAGAAACGCCGGCCCGGCGGGCCAGGTCCGCCTTGCCCGAGGCAAGCCCACCTTCCGCCGCCTTCAGCGCCCGCGCGCGCGCCGGCGTGAGACGGCGCGGCGCGGCGCCGGTGGCGCGCACGCCGATCCGCACCGGCTCTTCGCCCGCCCCCTCCGCCGCGCGCGTCGTCATGCGTAAAACCATGCCGCGCGGCGCCAAGGTCCAGTTCGCCACCCAGTCGATGAATTTTCGCAAATTCGGCGGCAAGGGCGGCCAATCGCGGCGCGCCAGGACGGGTTTAAGATTGTCGGCCTGGCCGGACCGCAACGCCCAGACCACGCCCGGCGATTCGCGCGACCCCAGGGAAACGGCGACAAAATCGCCCGCCGCCGGCTTCATCCCGGCCGGAACGCGATAGGAATAGGGCTGATCGACGGCGACGGGGACCAGCACGTCGGCGACGGCTTCTCCGTCGGTTGCGCCCCCCTCGCTCATTTCACCCGCCCCGGAGACGAGTCTCCCTTTGCCGCAGGCTCCGCCGTCAGACCAGGACGCCGTGGCAATGTTTGAATTTCTTGCCCGAGCCGCAGGGGCAGGGTTCGTTGCGGCCGACGCGGCCCCAGCTGCGCGGATCGTTGGGATCGCGCGCCGCCGCCGATCCCCGCGACGAAGCGCCCAGGGCGCGCGGCGAGAATTCGCCGGCCTCGATCGCCGCATTGATCTGCGCAAGGGCCAATTCGTCCTCGCCGGTCGACGGATCGAAATGCGACGCCTGCATCGGCGGCAGTTGCAATTCGGGCGGCGGCTCATGCGAAACTTCGACACGATTCAACTGCGCAGTCACCATTTCGCGCAATTGCGTGATGAGCTTGTCGAAAAGCTCGAACGCCTCGGACTTATATTCGTTGAGCGGGTCGCGCTGGGCCATGCCGCGCCAGCCGATGACCTGGCGTAGATGGTCGAGCACGACCAGATGTTCGCGCCACAATTGGTCGAGCGTCTGCAGCAGCACCTGCTTTTCGATATAGCGGGTGATTTCCGGCGAATTGAGCTTTTCGCGCGCCGCATAGGATTCGTCAGAGGCTTTTTCCAGCCTCTCGCGCAATTCCTCGTCGGCTATGCCTTCTTCCTTGGCCCATTCGGCGAGCGGCAGTTCGAGATTGAGTTTCTCCCTGACCTCTTCCTCCAGGCCGGCGATGTCCCAGGCCTCCGGATAGGCGTCGTGCGGAACATGGCGGGAAATCAGGTCTTCGATGACCGCCTGGCGCATATCCGCAATGATTTCCTCGAGCGAATCCTGCGCCATCATTTCGCGGCGCTGCTCGAACACCACCTTGCGCTGGTCGTTCATCACGTCGTCATATTTCAACACGTTCTTGCGCATGTCGAAATTGCGCGCCTCGACCTTCTGCTGCGCCTTTTCCAGCGCCTTGTTGATCCAGGGGTGGATGATCGCCTCGCCTTCCTGCAGGCCGAGCTTGCGCAGCATCGAGTCCATGCGGTCGGAGCCGAAGATGCGCATCAGATCGTCGTCGAGGGCCAGAAAAAATTTCGATTTGCCGGGATCGCCCTGGCGGCCCGAGCGGCCGCGCAACTGATTATCAATGCGGCGGCTTTCGTGCCGCTCGGTGCCGATGATATAGAGGCCGCCGGCGTTGAGCGCCTTCTGCTTGAACTCGGCGATTTCGGCGCGGATCGCCTCTTCCTTAGCCGCCCGCTCCTCTCCTTCGAGTTCCGCGCACTCCTGTTTCAGGCGCATGTCGAGATTGCCGCCGAGCTGAATATCGGTGCCGCGGCCGGCCATATTGGTGGCGATGGTGATCGCGCCCGGCACGCCGGCTTCCGCGACGATATAGGCCTCCTGCTCGTGGAAGCGCGCGTTGAGCACGGCGAAATTCTTCGACGGCTTGCCGGATCGGGCCGAGGCGTAAAGCTTGTCCAGCGCGCCGGGCGCGCCGAAATCGATCATCTTATAGCCCTTGCTCTTGAGGAAGTCGGCGAGCTGCTCGGATTTCTCGATCGAAGTGGTGCCGACGAGCAGCGGTTGGGCTATGGCGTTGGCCGATTCGATTTCGTTGACGATCGCGGTGAGCTTTTCCCTGGACGAGCGATAAACCTCGTCGTCGGCGTCGATGCGGATCACTGGCATATTGGTGGGAATCTCGACCACGTCGAGCTTATAGATCTCGGCGAATTCCTCGGACTCGGTCACCGCCGTGCCGGTCATCCCCGCCAGTTTCTTATAGAGCCGGAAATAATTCTGGAAGGTGATCGAGGCCAAAGTCACGTTTTCCGGCTGGACCGTCACGCCTTCCTTGGCTTCGAGCGCCTGATGCTGGCCTTCCGAATAGCGCCGGCCGGGCATCATGCGGCCGGTGAATTCGTCGATGATCACGACTTCGTCATTGCGGACGATATAGTCCTTGTCGCGGTGGAACAATTTGTGGGCGCGCAACGCCTGGTTGACGTGATGGACCAGGGTCACATTGGAGGCCTCGTAAAGCGAGCCCTCGGTCAAAATGCCGGCCTCGCGCAGCCACTGCTCCATCTTCTCGTTGCCGTCCTCGGTCAGATTGGCGCTGCGCTGTTTCTCGTCGACTTCGAAATCTTCGGGGCCGAGACGCGGAATGATCTTGTCTATGGCGTTATAAAGATCGGACTTGTCGTCGGAGGGGCCAGAAATGATCAGCGGCGTGCGCGCCTCGTCGATCAGGATCGAATCGACCTCGTCGACGAT
>CAYRNB010000003.1:0-17047 GCA_964425315.1 uncultured Rhodoblastus sp. | reverse complement strand
TGATCAGCGGCGTGCGCGCCTCGTCGATCAGGATCGAATCGACCTCGTCGACGATCGCGAAAGCGTGGCCGCGCTGAACCATCTGGTTCAGCTCGTATTTCATATTGTCGCGCAGATAGTCGAAGCCGTATTCGTTATTCGTGCCGTAGGTAATGTCGCAGGCATAGGCCTCGGCGCGCTCGACATCGTCCAATCCATGCACAATGACGCCGACGGTCAGGCCGAGGAAATTATAAATCCGCCCCATGTTTTCCGCGTCGCGGCTGGCGAGATAATCGTTGACCGTGACGACATGGACGCCCTGGCCGCCCAGGGCGTTGAGGTAGCAGGCGAGAGTCGCGACCAGCGTCTTGCCCTCGCCGGTCTTCATTTCCGCGATCGCGCCTTCATGGAGCACCATGCCCCCGACGAGCTGCACGTCGAAATGGCGTTGTCCGAAGGACCGCTTGGCCGCCTCGCGCACCGTCGCAAAAGCCGGAACGAGCAGATCGTCGAGGTTGGCGCCGGCGGCGACCTGGGCGCGGAATTCGTCGGTGCGCGCCCGCAAGGCCTCATCCGAAAGGGCGGCGATTTCCGGCTCCAGGGCATTGATGGCCTGGACCCTGGCCCGATAGGCCTTCAAGCGGCGTTCATTGGCCGTGCCGAAAACTTTCTTCGCAAGATTTCCCAACATTCCAACGACCTTTCATACGGCTTCCGCACCGCTCGTGCGGAAATCGTATCACGGGGCGGCGCCGTCCCTATGTCGGGGGCGCGGGCGCTGAGGACAAGACGTCGCCCCTCGCGCGCCTGCTCCTTCGAATGAGAGCATGATCTTTTCGAAGCGCTGGCCGCCGCCCGCAAGATCACGCCTCGATTTGGCGAAAAAGGCGCGAAACCAAGAAAATGCCGAGAAACCGGCGGGCGAGGAATAAAAGCGGGGCGCGGCCTTGTCAACGCAAGGCCGATCAGCGCACCCTTTTCCAGGTTTCGCCGCCGCAGACGCCGGTATCGGACAAACAGCCCCTGATATTCAGATGATTGTTGTCGCGCATCGAAATTTCCCCGCCGTAAACCTTGCCGTCGTTGAGATCATAGATGGGCCCGCGCCACGCATTGCCTTGGCGCTTCATGCCCATCAGGATTTTCTCGCCGATGGCCGATTTTTCCCCTGGCCGCGGCGGGGGCGCGGCGGCGACATAGCCGCAGAGCTCCGGACCGCAGGCTTTGATGCGGATCACCGCCGAGCCGTCCGCCACCCGCCAAAGCCCCAAGGGCGAGTCGTAGCCGGCAGCAGCGCTTAAGGCGTACAAGGGCGATAGCATGACGGCGACCAACAGCGCTGCGGCGCGAAATTTCATTTATTTTCGTCCCCCAAGGATCGGACCGGCTTGGACAATAGCGTCATTAACGATTCTTCGTCGGGATGGGAAGCCGAGACGATCTTTTCCGCCGGCGCCCAGTCGCGACAAGCCGCGGCGACGGCTGGCGACAGGCAGTAATGACGCAAGCGCCGCGCCGCCTCGCGCCCGATGAGGGCCAGAGCTATGGCGGCGCTACGCGGAGAATAATGCAGGACGGCGTCGATGTCGCCCGCATCGAGCGCGGCGCGAATTTCGTCCGTCCATGCGGCCACGGGCGTGGCGGCGTAGGTTTCGACAATTTCGACGCGCCAGTTTTTCGCGCGCAAAATTGTCTCCAGCGCGTCCTTGCGCTCGCGCCCCGCGAGATAGAGCGCGGATCGAGCATTTCCCTCCGCCGCGAGTTCCTTGGCCAAAGCTTCGCCGTGCGGCGCAACCTGGATCCGCAAAAATCCGGCTTTTCTTCCGGCTTGCGCGGTCTTTTCGCCGACGCAGGCGAGGGGCAGGGCGGTGAAGCGCGCAGGCAATTCGATCCCGGCGAAGGCTTGGGCGCTGGTCGCCAGGACGAAATCGAAGGCGCTTTTCGGAAGCGGCTCCCGCGTCGCCGCGATTTCCAGCGCCGGCGCGACCACGGGCTCATGGCCAAGCTCGGCGAGCCTTCGCGCCGTGCGCGCCGCCTGCGCTTCGGGTCGCGTCACCAGAACGCGCATAATGTTCAAAACTTCAGGAAATCGGGCGGCGCCTGCCGGAGCGCCTTCCGTCCCGCCGCCTCGCCCAAACCCGCCGCCTCCTGCGCCGGCCCCTCGATTCGGGCCTCATAGAATTCCGAGCCGTCGGGCCGCAGGACAAGCCCATAAAAGCCGAGGCGATCGCCGGCGACCACGGCGTGCCCAGCGATGGGCGTGCGGCAGGAGCCGTCGAGCACGGCGAGAAAGGCGCGTTCCGCCGCCAGGGCCAAGCCGGTGTCGGCGTCGCAGATTTCTTGCGTGTCGGCGAGAATGCGGGAGTCTTCGGCGCGGGCCGTTATGGCGATCGCGCCCTGGCCGCAGGCGGGCGGAAAAAGATCGAGCGGCAGAATGGAGGTCGCCTTGTCGGCAAGGCCCAACCGCTTCAGGCCGGCGAGCGCCAGAAGCGTGCCGGCGAATTCGCCGCTTTCCACCTTGCGCAGCCGGGTCTGCACATTGCCGCGCAACAGTTCGACCCGCAGGTCCGGGCGCAGGCGGCGAATCATCGCCTGGCGGCGCAGCGAAGCCGAGCCGACGCGGGCGCCTTGCGGCAGCTCGGCGAGCTTTTTCGCCGCCCCGCCGATAAAGGCGTCGCGCACGTCTTCGCGCGGCAGATAGCCGGCGATGGCGAGACCTTCGGGGAGAACGGTCGGCAAATCCTTGGCGGAATGGACGACGATGTCGATCTCCCCTTCGAGTTGGGCCTGATCCAGCTCCTTGGTGAAAAGGCCTTTGCCGCCGGCTTCGCTCAAGGGGCGGTCCAGGATGATGTCGCCGCTGGTCTTGACCACGACAATTTCGAAATGCTCTTCCGGCGCGCCATGAACCAAAGCCAACCGGCGTCGCGTCTCGTGCGCTTGCGCCAAAGCCAGGGGACTGCCGCGCGTGCCTATCTTCAACCAGGGCGCCAAAATTCCACTCCAAGCCATTTTGATTTATCGGGCGGCGGACTATAGGGAAAAGGACGCGGTGGCGAAAGTCGCGGTCGGAATTTCGCCCCTGTTTCGGAGTCTTGCATGCGTCCCGGTCTGCGCGTCTTGGGAATTGAGAGCACCTGCGATGAAACCGCCGCGGCGGTGGTCGAGGCGGATTCGCTCGGCCGCGGCCGGATATTGTCCAATGCGGTGCTGAGCCAGATCGCCCAACATGCGGCCTATGGCGGCGTGGTGCCTGAAATCGCCGCCCGCGCCCATGTCGAATCCCTGGACAAGCTGATCCGCCGCGCCCTGGAAGAGGCCGGCTGCGCCGTGGACGATCTCGACGCCGTCGCCGCCGCCGCCGGCCCCGGCCTGATTGGCGGGGTCATGGTCGGCCTGACCACGGGCAAGGCGATCGCGCTCGCCGCGCAAAAGCCCTTTGTCGCGGTCAACCATCTCGAAGGCCATGCGCTGACGCCGCGCCTGACCGACAATATCGAGTTTCCCTATCTTCTTCTGCTGGTTTCCGGCGGCCACAGCCAGCTTGTCGCGGTCAACGGCGTCGGCGACTACCGCCGCCTCGGCTCGACGGTGGACGACGCGCTCGGCGAGGCTTTCGACAAGGCGGCCAAGCTTCTCGGCCTGCCCTATCCCGGCGGCCCCCAGGTCGAACAGACGGCGGCGCAGGGCGATCCGGAACGATTCAATTTTCCCCGCCCCATGGCCGGGCGCAGGGATCCCGACTTTTCCTTTTCCGGGCTGAAGACCGCGGTGCGGCTCGAAGCGGAACGCATCGCGCCTTTGACCAAGACCGACGTCGCCGATATCTGCGCCTCTTTCCAGGCGGCGGCGGTGGATGTGGTGGTCGATCGCTGTCGCGCCGCCCTGCGCATGCTCGCCGACGAGCCCAGGCCGCCGACCGCGCTGGTGGCGGCGGGCGGCGTCGCGGCCAATGGCGCGATCCGCCAGGCGCTGGCGCGCTTCTGCGCCGAAGCCGGCTTGCGGCTGTCTCTGCCGTCGCCCGATCTATGCTCCGACAATGGCGCCATGATCGCCTGGGCCGGGTTGGAGCGCTTCCGGCTCGACCTGGTCGACGGCATGGATTTTCCCGCGCGGCCGCGCTGGCCGCTCGATTCGCATAAAGACCCCCGTTGGCACGGCAAGGCGTGAGGATTTTCGCTTGCGCGCGCTCAAAATTCTTCTGCTCGTCGGCGCGCTGATCCTGGCCCTCGAAGCGCCAAAGGGCTTTTTGCGCGCGCGCACGCCGTCGTTCGGCGGACCGGTCCGAATCGCCTATGGGCCGGGGCCAGGCTTCGACGACATCGATCCGGCGCTGATCGGACGGGCGAAAAAGACCATCGACATGGCGGCCTATGTGCTCAGCGACCAACGCATCATTCGGGCGCTTTCCGCGGCCGCGAGCCGGGGCGTGCGGGTGCGCATCTATTTCGATCCGGAAGAGTTCCGCCGCACCCGCGACTACAATGACGATTTACTGGCGCTGGTCGATCAGCCCAATGTGCAGGGCAAGATCAAGGCTGAACGGGACGATTTGATGCATTTGAAGGCTTATGCCGTGGACGGGCGCTGGCTGCGCACCGGCTCGGCCAATTTCTCCTGGTCCGGCGAAACCCGCCAGGACAACGACATTATCGTCATCGACAGCCCCAAGGCGGCGCGGCAATTCACCCGCCGTTTCGACCGGATCTGGGCGCGGCGCGACAACAGGGAGGCCGAGCATTGAGCCGGAACGGCGTCCTCGCCGTGCTCGGGGCGGGCGCCTGGGGCACGGCTCTGGCCAATATGGCCGCCCATTCCCACGCCAAGGTCTGGCTTTGGGCGCATGACCCCGGCCATGCCGCCGCCTTGCGCAAGGCGCGCGAAAACGCCCGCTATCTGCCCGGCGTCGCGCTTGCCGCTTGCGTCGAGCCGACTGAAGACATGGCTTGCCTCGGGGAAGCCGACCATGTGCTTGCGGTGACGCCGGCGCAAAGCTTTCGCGCCGTCGCCATGACCATGCGCGGCCATTTGCGCCCGCAATCGGCCGTGGTGAATTGCGCCAAGGGCATAGAGAAAGAAACCGGCCTCTATATGCATGAGGTGCTGGCGGAAATCGCGCCGGGCCAGCCCGCCGCCGCGCTGTCCGGCCCCAGTTTCGCCGTCGATCTGGCGCGCGGCCTGCCGACTGCAGTGACGCTTGCGGCGGAAAAAATCGAACTGGCCGAGACGCTCTGCGCTCGCCTCGCCGCTCCGCATTTCCGGCTCTATCGGTCAGACGACCTGATCGGCGTGGAAATCGGCGGCGCCGCGAAGAACGTGCTGGCCATCGCCTGCGGCGTCGCCATCGGGCGCGGCCTCGGGGCGAGCGCCCACGCGGCGCTTCTCGCGCGCGGTTTTGCCGAACTGATGCGTTTCGCCACGGCTGAGGGTGCGCGGCCGGAAACAGTCATGGGGCTGTCAGGGCTCGGTGATCTGGCGCTGACCTGCTCCTCGCCGCAGTCGCGCAATTATTCGCTTGGCTTCGCCATCGGCCGCGGCGAGCGCCCGCAGGAAGCCGGACATGGCAAATTGACCGAAGGCGCGTGGACCGCGCGCATATTGACGGAAAAAGCCCGGCGCTTGGGCGTCGAAATGCCGATCGCCGAAGCCGTGACGGCTTTGCTCGACGGACAAATCGAGGTCGATGCGGCGGTCGAGGCCCTGATGAGCCGCCCCTTCAAGGCGGAAGGATGACGGCGCGCGAAAGCGGAGCCTTCGCCAGTTGAATTTGTCCATCGCCCGGCGCAAGCTCCGGCCGCCGCGCAAATTTGGGGGGATTGAATGCACTTCGTCGCGCTTTGCCTCGATAAACCGGACGGATTGGCCACGCGGCTCGAAAACCGCGCCGCACATCTCGCATTCCTCAACGACAAGGCGGGCGCCGTGAAGCTCGCCGGTCCTTTTCTCGACGCCGGCGGCCAGTTCTGCGGCTCCATGCTGATCCTTTCCTGCCCTGACGAGGCAGCGGCGCGAGCCCTTCTCGCCGAGGACCCCTACGCCAAGGCCGGGCTTTTCGCCTCCGTCGAGCTTCGGCCCTTCCGCCCGACCTTCGGAGCGCCGCTGGCATGAGCGCGAAAAAGACCTATTGGCTGGTCAAAAGCGAGCCCGACGCCTGGTCCTGGGACCAGATGGTCGCGGCGGGGCCGGAGGGAACCGGCTGGACGGGCGTGCGCAACCACCTCGCCAAACAGCAGATGATGGCGATGAAAAAAGGCGATCTCGCCTTTTTCTATCATTCCAATGTCGGCAAGGAGGTGGTCGGCATTGTGGAGGTTATCGAGACCTTTCACCCCGATCCGACCGACGCCAGCGGCAAATTCGGCATGGTGGACGTGCGGGCGGTGGAAGCGCTGAAGCGTCCGGTGACGCTGGATGAGATCAAGGCCGACCCGCGCTTCGCCGACATGGCTCTGGTGAAGAACACCCGCCTTTCGGTGCAGCCGGTTTCCGCCGAACATTGGCGCGAGATTTGCAAACTCGGCGGCCTATGAATCGTCGGCGTCGACCGCGGCGCCGGGCAGGTTAAGACCGGCCGCAACCCCCGCGAGCCAGCGGCGCAAAACCCGTTCGCGTTTGGGCCGCATGCCTTCGGTGAGCCGCGCCGCGGCCGCCTCGACCCTTTCCCGGCCCACGCGCAAAATGGTTTCCCCCTCAGGCGTGAGCGCCAGCGGCCGGGCGCGTGAGGCGGACGGCGCGGCGCTTTCTTCTTCCCGGATTAATCCGGCGCGGCGCAGATTGGCGACGATCAGGCTGACCGTCTGCGGCGTGAGCTTGGCCTTTCTGGCGAGATCGGCGGCAAGGAGGCCGGGATTGGCGCCGATCAGGGTCAAGGCGGCCAGTTGGGGCGGCGTGACGCCGAGATCAGCGAGCAGGCGCTCCTCGGCCAGACGATGCGCGCTCGCGGCCTGGCGCAGCAAAACGGCGATATCGCCGCTTTCGCCTGGCAAATTCAACGGGCGTGGGCGGTCTCGTCCATTTTCGTTTCCGGCAAATCCAAACGGCGGCGCAGGTTTGGCCATGTTTCCCTCCCCGGAAGAGGCTGGTCGTCACAACGGTTCTGGCCGCTGACAGGGTTCTGATAGTATCAGCAAAAAATGCGCCGCGCCAAGAGGTTGGGGTGCGGCGCTTGTGAATAAGTCCTCATTGCGGGCGGAAAATGCGGCGAAAGGTTAGCTTGTCAGCCGCTGGTTGACCCAGATACGCCTATTTTGCGGCGCAAAAGGACGAATGTTCGTTTTGCGCCGGCGAAATCCCGCGATCGCGCAATCCGAAAGCAGAGATGGACCAACCGAAGCGCTCAATTCTCGACGAATATGATTCTCTGGTCGCGCTTGGCCGAATAGAGCATGACCGTTGGCAAACTGCGATCGTGCACAAGCTCGACGACTTATGCGAATCGATCGAGGAGGCGCCGCTGGCGAAGAAGGCGAGCGCGCTTGGCTGGCTCTTCGGGGCTCGCCGCGCCGCGTCGCCGCCGCCGAAGGGGCTTTACATCTGGGGATCGGTCGGCCGCGGCAAGACCATGTTGATGGACTTGTTTTGCGGCCAGGTCGAAACCGAGTCGAAGCGCCGCGTTCACTTCCACGCGTTCATGGCCGACGTCCACCGTCGGATTTACGCCTGGCGGCAGAAGAAGAAGGCCGGCGAAGTCAAGGGCGAGGATCCCATCGGCCCCGTCGCCGAGGAATTGGCGAGTGAGGCCCAACTCCTCTGTTTCGACGAATTCTCCGTGAACGACATCGCCGACGCGATGATCCTCGGCCGGCTTTTCCAAGCCTTGTGGGCCCGAAAAATCATCGTTGTCGCCACCTCGAACGTCGAACCCGCCGAACTCTACAAGGACGGGCTGAACCGCGCTCTCTTCCTGCCCTTCATCAGCCTGATCGAAGAGCACATGGAGGTGGTGAGGCTGGATGCGCGCAAGGACTTCCGCCTGGAAAAGCTTGGCGGCGCGAACGTCTATCACACGCCGGCCGACGCCGCGGCGGCAGAGGCGCTCACCAAAATATTTCGGGAGCTTACCGGCGTCGAAAAGGGCAGGCCGATCCGACTGCCGCTGCTCGAGCGCGAAATCCTGGTCCCACAGGCGGCAAGCCATGTCGCGCGATTTTCCTATGCCGATCTTTGTAAGCAGCCGCTCGGCGCCGCCGATTTTCTCGCCATAGCGGAAAATTTCCATACCGTGTTCGTCGACGACATCCCGGTGATCGGCGCCGACGAGCGCAACGAAGCCAAGCGTTTCATCAACCTCATCGACGCGTTATACGATATGCGCGTAAAACTTGTGGCTTCGGCGGAAGCCGAGCCGGACCGGCTTTACCGGGCCGCGCAAGGACGCGAGGCCTTCGAATTCGCCCGCACGGCGTCTAGACTGATCGAAATGCGCTCTCTCGAATATCTGGCTCTCGCGCATGGCCTGGGCGACAAGGTCAGCGGCGACATCACGGGACTGGTCGAAACATGAGCCAAGGGCCGGCGACACGCGCCAACGATGTGAGTCCGGACCAGAAAATTCGCGACTTCGCCTGCGAGCATCTGCGCCGCTATGGCGCGAGCCGCACCACGATCGTCGGCATAGCCGAGGCGGCCGGCATGTCGCACGCAAATGTCTATCGCTATTTTCCCTCGAAACAGGCCCTGTTCGAAGGCGTGACCACAGATTGGCTGAAGCCGATCGAGGCCGAACTGCGGGTCATTGTCGAAGGCCAGGACCCGGCCTACGACAAGCTTGAGCGCGCTTTGAGCGCGCTGCAGCGCGCCTACCGCGAAAAGCGCGACAGCGATCCCGTGCTTTTCCGCCTGCTTTGCGAGGCGATCGAAAAGGATCAGGTGGTGGCGCGCAGGCATCGCAACCGGGTGCAAAGCGAAATTCAGGCGATTGTTGAGGAAGGGATCGGCTCCGGCGCCTTTCGCATGCACGACCGCCGCCGCGCCATGGCGCTGGTTTTCGATCTGGCGCACCGCTTTATCCAGCCTGTCTCGATCGCGCTGGATTCCAACGTTTCGGTGGCGACGATGGAATTTCGCGCCGGGCGCGTCATTGCCGTGATCCAGCGGAGCCTGACCTTTGGCGATCCAGATTTTGACATGTGACAAAAAATGTTATTTGTAACCATCTGGCCTCCCCCCGGCGCAAATTCTTGCGCAGCCGCGGGCATTTACGGCAACGTCTTGATTTTTTGCAGCCTTTTCTTCCAGGGTGACGCCGCCGCCCAGCCCCGCAATGCCGCTGCAGGGGGGACTTAGCCTTTCTGACGACTTGAAAGCGCCAAATTTGCTGGCAAAACGCCTGCCAGTTCCGCCGCGAGCGGAAGACCGCCGCCGCCACGATTGCGACGACGCCCAAAAAATTTAGGTAAACCAAGGACCAAGACCAATGGCGCGTAATAAGATTGCATTGATCGGAGCCGGCCAGATCGGCGGCACGCTGGCTCATCTCGCCGGACTGAAAGAGCTGGGCGACATCGTTCTCTTCGACATCGCCGAAGGCACGCCGCAGGGCAAGGCCCTCGACCTGGCCGAATCCTCCCCGGTCGACGGTTTCGACGCGAAATTGTCCGGCGCCAATGATTACGCCCAGATCGCCGGCGCCGATGTCGTCATCGTCACCGCCGGCGTGCCGCGCAAGCCCGGCATGAGCCGCGACGACCTGCTCGACATCAATATCAAGGTGATGATGTCGGTCGGCGCCGGCATCAAGGAGCACGCCCCCAACGCTTTCGTCATCTGCGTCACCAACCCGCTCGACGCGATGGTCTGGGCCCTGCAGAAGGCCTCCGGCCTGCCCGCCAACAAGGTGGTCGGCATGGCCGGCGTTCTCGATTCCGCCCGTTTCCGCTATTTCCTCGCCGAAGCGACCGGCGTCTCGGTCAAGGACGTGCACGCCATGACGCTCGGCGGCCACGGCGATGACATGGTGCCGCTGGTGCGCTATTCGACCGTCGGCGGCCTGCCGCTGCCCGAACTCGTCAAATCCGGCTGGCTGTCGCAGGAAAAACTCGACGCCATTGTCGAGCGCACCCGTAAGGGCGGCGGCGAAATCGTCGGCCTGCTCAAGACCGGCTCCGCCTTTTACGCCCCCGCGGCCTCCGCCATCGCCATGGCCGAATCCTATCTCAAGGACCTGAAGCGCGTCCTGCCGGTCGCCGCCTATCTCAACGGCGAATATGGCGTGAAGGACACTTATCTCGGCGTGCCGGCGCTGATCGGCGCAAATGGCGTCGAAAAAGTCGTCGAAGTCGCGTTCGACGCCACGGAAAAGGCGATGTTCGACAAGTCGCTCGCCTCAGTGCAGGGCCTGATCGAAGTCTGCAAGAAGATCGCGCCGGCGCTGGCCTGACCGCAAGACCCAAAGCCCGCCGCGCTCCCCGCCGATCTCATCGGCAGGGCGCGCGCCGGCCTCTCTCGTTTATCCACGAGGATCGCCAATGAATATTCACGAGTATCAGGCCAAGGCCGTTCTTAAGGAATTTGGGGTTCCCGTCTCGCGCGGCGCGCCCGTGTTCAAGCTTGAGGAGGCCGAGGCGGCCGCCAAGGAGCTCGGCGGACCGCTCTGGGTCGTCAAGTCGCAAATTCACGCCGGCGGACGCGGCAAAGGCAAGTTCAAGGAGGCCGCGGCCGGCGACAAAGGCGGCGTGCGCCTCGCCAAATCGGTGGACGAGGTCACGACCTACGTCCAGCAGATGCTCGGCAACACGCTCGTGACGGTCCAGACGGGACCCGCCGGCAAGCAGGTCAACCGCCTCTATATCGAGGAAGGCTCCGACATCGAGAAGGAATTTTATCTGTCGGCGCTGGTCGATCGCGTCACGTCGCGCGTTTCCTTCGTGGTTTCGACCGAAGGCGGCATGGATATCGAGAAGGTCGCCCACGACACACCGGAAAAGATCGTGTCCTTTTCCGTCGATCCGGCTACCGGCGTCATGCCCCATCATGGCCGCGCCGTGGCGCGGGCCTTGAAGCTCAGCGGCGATCTCGCCAAGCAGGCGGGCAAGCTGGTTGAACGTCTCTACGCCGCCTTCGTCGCCAAGGACATGTCGCTCCTGGAGATCAATCCGTTGATCGTCACTAAACAGGGCGAGTTGAAATGCCTCGACGCGAAAGTCGGCTTCGACGACAACGCCCTGTTCCGCCACCCGGAAATTCTCGCCCTGCGCGACGAGAGCGAAGAAGACGCCAAGGAAATCGAGGCGTCGAAACATGACCTTTCCTATATCGCCCTCGACGGGGCCATCGGCTGCATGGTCAATGGCGCCGGTCTCGCCATGGCGACCATGGACATCATCAAGCTCTATGGCATGGAGCCCGCCAACTTCCTTGATGTCGGCGGCGGCGCCAGCAAGGAGAAGGTGACGGCGGCGTTCAAGATCATCACCGCCGATCCCAATGTGAAAGGCATATTGGTCAATATCTTCGGCGGCATCATGCGCTGCGACGTCATCGCCGAAGGCGTGATCGCCGCGGTGAAGGAAGTCGGCCTCAAAGTGCCGCTGGTCGTGCGCCTCGAAGGGACCAATGTCGAACTCGGCAAGAAGATCATTCGCGAATCCGGCCTCAACGTCATTCCGGCGGACGATCTCGACGACGCCGCCCAGAAAATCGTCAAAGCCGTGAAGGAGGCCGCATAATGTCCATCCTGATCGACCAGAACACCAGGATCATCACCCAGGGCTTCACCGGCAAGAACGGCACTTTCCATTCCGAACAGGCGATCGCCTATTTCGGAACCAAGGTGGTTGGCGGCACTTCCCCGGGCAAAGGCGGCTCGGTTCATCTCGGCCTGCCGGTCTTCGACACGGTGGAGGAGGCCAAGGAGGCCACCGGCGCCGACGCCTCCGTGATCTACGTCCCGCCGGCCGGCGCGGCCGACGCCATCTGCGAGGCCATCCAAGCCGAGATTCCCTTGATTGTCTGCATCACCGAAGGCATTCCGGTCTCTGACATGATCAAGGTGAAGCGGGCGCTTTGCGGCTCCAAATCGCGGCTGATCGGGCCGAACTGCCCCGGCGTGATGACCGCAGGCGAATGCAAGATCGGCATCATGCCGGGCAATATTTTCAAGTCCGGCAACGTCGGCATCGTGTCGCGCTCGGGAACCTTGACCTATGAAGCCGTGTTTCAAACGACACAGGTCGGCCTCGGCCAGACCACGGCGGTCGGCATTGGCGGCGATCCCGTCAAGGGCACGGAATTCATCGACATGCTCGAAATGTTCCTCGCCGACGACAAGACCCATTCGATCATCATGATCGGCGAAATCGGCGGTTCCGCAGAGGAAGACGCGGCGCAGTTCCTCGCCGACGAGGCCAAGCGTGGACGCAAGAAGCCGACCGTCGGCTTCATCGCCGGCCGCACCGCGCCTCCGGGGCGCCGGATGGGCCATGCCGGCGCCATCATTTCCGGCGGCAAGGGCGGCGCCGAAAGCAAGATCGCGGCAATGGAGGCGGCGGGCATTCGCGTCTCGCCGTCGCCGGCGCGCCTCGGTTCGACCCTGGTCGAATTGCTGAAGGGCTAAAGAATACGGCGCGGGTCAAAGGATCCGCGCCGCCGAAGTTCCCCACGAAAAAGCGCGATGCAAAGCGCTCTCCCTTCGCGGGACAGGACCGACGCCGCAAGGCGACAGAAATGGATGAGCCCGAAAGGCCTTAGAGAAATAGCGGCGGCGCCGCTGGGGCGCGATCCCGGAAACCGGATTCCGACTTTCGGAAAGGGTCGCGCTCAATCGAAAGCCCGCGCAGCGTCATTCGAAGACGCCCGCGGCGCGTGAGGACAAAAGACCATGGCGCGTCAAGACAGCACTGCAAGCAACGGCGGCGGCGGGATGGGACGGTCGCCGTCAAACGCCGCTTTCGCGGATTCCTCATTCCTGTTTGGCGGCAACGCCGCCTATATCGAGCAGCTCTATGCCGCCTATCAGGCCGATCCCGCAAGGGTCGATCCCGAATGGCGCGAATTTTTCGGCGCGCTGAACGACGACGCCTCGGCCATCGTCGCCAACGCCAAGGGCGCCTCCTGGAAGCGCGCCAATTGGCCGGTCGCGCCACGGGGCGAACTCGTCTCGGCGCTCGATGGCCAATGGCCGATCGACGAAAAGGCGCTGGCCGACAAGATCAAGGGCAAGGCCGCCGGCAAGGGCGAAGTCTCGGCCGCCGATCTGCACCGGGCCACGCAGGATTCCGTGCGCGCCATCATGATGATCCGCGCCTATCGCATGCGCGGCCATCTGCACGCCAATCTCGACCCGCTCGGCATCGATCCGCAAAAGGATCACGAGGAATTGCATCCGGCGAGCTACGGTTTCACCGAGGCGGATTACGACCGCAAGATTTTCATCGATAACGTGCTCGGCATGGATTACGCCACCATTCGCGAAATGCTGGCGATTCTGCGCCGCACCTACTGCGACACGATCGGCTGGGAATTCATGCATATTTCCGACCCGGCCGAAAAAGCCTGGATACAGGAGCGCATTGAAGGGCCGCACAAGGAGATTCAATTCACCAACGAGGGCAAGCGCGCCATCTTGCAAAAGATGGTCGAAGCGGAAGGGTTCGAAAAATTTCTCGACCTACGCTACACCGGCACCAAACGCTTCGGAATCGACGGCGCCGAATCCATCATCCCGGCGCTGGAGCAGATCATCAAGCGCGGCGGCGCGCTCGGCGCCAAGGAAATCGTGCTCGGCATGGCCCATCGCGGCCGCCTTAACGTGCTCTGCCAGGTCATGGGCAAGCCGCATCGCGCCTTGTTCAACGAATTCAAGGGCGGCTCCTTCATGCCGGAGGAGGTCGAAGGCTCGGGCGACGTCAAATACCATCTTGGCGCCTCCTCAGACCGCGAATTTGACAATAACAATGTCCACCTGTCGCTGACAGCCAATCCGTCGCATCTCGAAATCGTTGATCCGGTTGTTCTGGGCAAGGTCCGCGCCAAGCTGGACCAGCACCTCGACCGCGCCCCCGACGACCGCCGCCCGGTGATGCCGCTGCTCATCCACGGCGACGCCGCCTTCGCCGGCCAGGGCGTGGTGGCGGAATGTTTCGGCCTGTCGGGCTTGAAAGGCCATAAGACCGGCGGCTCGATCCATTTCATCATCAACAACCAGATCGGCTTCACCACCTATCCGCGTTATTCACGCTCCTCGCCCTATCCGTCCGACGTGGCGAAAACCGTCGAGGCGCCCATCCTCCACGTCAATGGAGACGACCCGGAGGCGGTGGTCTTCTGCGCCAGAGTGGCGACGGAATTCCGCCAAAAATTCCAGAAGCCGGTGGTCATCGACATGTGGTGCTACCGCCGCTTCGGCCATAACGAGGGCGACGAGCCGTCCTTCACCCAGCCGGTGATGTACAAAAAAATCCGCTCGCATCCGACGGCGCTCGAAATGTACTCGAACAAACTGATCGCCGAGAAGCTGGTGACCCAGGGCGAGGTCGAGAAAATGAAGGCCGACTGGCGCACCCGCCTCGATGCCGAATATGAAGCCGGCCAAGCGTACAAGCCCAACAAGGCCGATTGGCTGGAAGGCGTCTGGTCCAGCCTCGCCTATGCCCGCAGTTCGGAGCAGGGCGAGCCCCGTCGCGGCAAGACCGCCGTCGATCGGGAAAAGCTGCTGCATTATGGCGAAGTGCTCAGCAAAGTTCCCGAGGGTTTCCATGTCCACAGGACCATCCAGCGCTTCCTGGACAATCGCCGCAAGGCCATCGAGACAGGCGAAGGCATAGATTGGGCGACTGGCGAGGCCCTGGCTTTCGCCTCGCTGGTCGATGAAGGCTACCGCGTCCGTCTCGCCGGCCAGGACTGCGAGCGCGGCACATTCTCGCAACGCCATTCAGTGCTGATCGACCAGGAGAACGAGAGCCGCTACGTGCCGCTGAACCATATACGCGACGGCCAGAATCATTACGAAGTCATCAATTCCATGCTCTCGGAGGAGGCGGTGCTGGGCTTCGAATATGGCTATTCGCTGGCCGAGCCCAATTGTCTGGTGATGTGGGAAGCGCAGTTCGGCGATTTCGCCAATGGCGCGCAGGTGGTCTTCGACCAGTTCATCTCATCCGGCGAGCGCAAGTGGCTGCGCATGTCCGGACTCGTCTGCCTGCTGCCGCACGGCTATGAAGGCCAGGGGCCGGAACATTCCTCGGCCCGCCTCGAGCGCTACCTGCAGCTTTGCGCCGAAGACAATATGCAGGTCGCCTATTGCTCCAGCCCGGCCAACTATTTCCATATCCTGCGCCGTCAAATTCATCGCGACATACGCAAGCCCTTGATTCTGATGACGCCGAAATCTTTGCTGCGCCATAAGCGCGCGGTTTCGCGGCTCGACGAATTCACCGACGAGGGCCATTTCCGCCGCCTGCTCTCCGATGACGCCGAGACCGATCCGAACGGCAAGATCAAACTGGTGAAGGACGACAAGATTCGGCGCGTCATCCTTTGCACAGGCAAGGTCTATTACGACCTTTACGAAGAACGCGAAAAGCGCGGCATCGACGATATCTACCTGCTGCGCGTGGAACAGCTCTACCCGCTTCCCCTCAAGGCGCTGGTCCTGCGTCTCGCGCGCTGGAAGAAGGCCGATGTGGTCTGGTGCCAGGAGGAGCCGAAAAACATGGGCGCCTGGAGCTTCGTCGAACCCTATTTCGAATGGGTTCTGATGCAGGCCGGCGGCAAGAGCAAACGCATACGCTATGTCGGCCGCCCGGCCTCGGCTTCGCCAGCGACGGGAACCATGTCCCGCCATCTCGCCCAGCTCAAGGCTTTCCTCGACGATGCTTTCGCAAGTTGAAATTCTTCCCATCCGGACCCCGGCCGTTTCTTCGTCCGGAGTCTTTGCCCTTCACCCCTGTTGAGCCGCAAAAGCGGCGGATGTGATCTCCATGTCTACAGAAATTCGCGTTCCCACTCTCGGCGAATCCGTTTCCGAAGCGACCATCGGCCGCTGGTTCAAAAAGCCCGGCGAGTCGGTCCAGGCCGACGAGCCTCTGGTCGAGCTCGAAACCGATAAAGTGACGCTCGAGGTCAATGCTCCGACCGCCGGCGTTCTGTCGGAAATCGTCGCCAAGGACGGAGAGACCGTCGCCCCCGGCGCGCTTCTCGGACAGATCGCCGATGGCGGCTCCGGCGCCGAAGCGGCGGCCGCCCCGGCTGCCGCGGCCGCCGCCGCGCCAGCTCCCGCTCCTGCGCCGGCGGAGGCGACCGTCGGCGGAGGCGCGCCGCCCTCTCCCGCCGCCGCGAAAAACGCCGCCGACCGCGGCATCGACGTGAGCCAGGTGTCCGGCTCCGGCAAGCGCGGCCAGGTCTTGAAAGGCGATGTCCTCGCCTATGCCGCAAATCCGCCCGCCGCCGCGCCCGCGGCGGCGCCGGCTCCTGTCGTCGCCCGCGTCCCCTCCGCGCCGGAGGATGCGGGGCGCGAAGAACGCGTGCGCATGACTAAGCTCAGGCAGACGATCGCCCGCCGGCTGAAGGACGCGCAAAACGCCGCCGCCATGCTGACCACGTTCAACGAGGTGGATATGGGCGCGCTGATGAGCCTGCGCGGCCAGTACAAGGAGCTGTTCGAGAAAAAGCACGGTGTAAAACTCGGCTTCATGGGCTTTTTCGTCAAAGCCTGCACCCATGCGCTCAAGGAAATTCCTGCGGTCAACGCCGAAATCGACGGCGCCGACATCATTTACAAGAACTTCTGCCATGTCGGCGTGGCGGTCGGCACGGACAAGGGCCTCGTCGTGCCGGTGGTGCGCGACGCCGATAAATTGTCGATCGCCGGGATCGAGAAGGCCATCGCCGATTTCGGCAGGCGCGCCCGTGATGGCCAGCTCAAGATCGACGAAATGCAGGGCGGCACGTTCACCATTTCGAACGGCGGCGTCTATGGCTCGCTCATGTCCACGCCGATCCTCAATGCGCCGCAATCGGGCATTCTCGGCATGCACAAAATCCAGGAACGGCCGATGGTCGTTGGCGGCAAGATCGAAATCCGCCCGATGATGTATCTGGCGCTTTCCTATGATCACCGCATCGTCGA
>CAYRNB010000002.1:0-92095 GCA_964425315.1 uncultured Rhodoblastus sp. | reverse complement strand
AGATCCTCGTCGGTGGCGGAATCGATAGAGGCGCTTTCGATTTCGAGGAGTGAAGATCAAAATGCCGCCACATGCCAACTTTATGGAGCCTTGCGCGCGCTGGAAGCGCGCTTTCGTCGCAAGGATAGATTGCGGGCGAGCTCGCATGGCCGCTACATCGCAGAAATTCTGACACCTTTTACGAGACACATGCCAAAGGACCGGAAATGAAGCGCAGCATTCCATTATCTTTGGCCGCGTTATTGCTCATTGGGACAACCGTCTCGTCTCTGGCTCAAGCGAACTCGCCACCTACGACCAAGGCGACTTCGAAGGCCAGCGGCCATACGAAATCAACTCCCGCCCCGCTTGATCCGCAAATCGCGATTCAAATGGCTGACGATTATTTTAATTCGGCACAGGTAATGACGGCGGATTTCGTCCAAATCGGCGTCGATGGACGACGGTCGGAAGGCAAATTATATGTCGCCAAGCCCGGCCGGTTACGCTTTGAATATGCCCTCCCTGCGACGATGGAAATAATTGCTGACGGCTCAACTGTTGCGATCCGGAATCGAAAGTTGCGGACGCAACAGCTTTATTTTATTAGTCAAACGCCGCTCAAATTTCTTTTGAAGCGTAAGATTGATCTAAAGCGTGATTTAAAGGTGCTCAATGTTACCTCGGACGCCAATACTACAACGATTACGGTTGAGGACAGCACCACGTTCGGCGGGACCTCCAAAATAGAACTCGTATTTGATAACAAGAGCTTCAGTCTAAAGCAATGGGACGTAACGGATCCGCAGGGATATCAGACTCTTGTGATGCTTCACAATATCGACTTGACAACTGTGCCAAACCCTAAATTATTCCATATCCCTAGTGATACTTTTTGGCCTTGAGCGGTTTGACGAATCCAACCAGATATTCAATTTGGATAAAAGTTGATTCGTCGTGACTTTTTTATTTGGTGATCGGCGAGTCTTGGCTTACCGACAGAGCCCTGACGTGTTCAAAGTACGGGATGAGAGGACGTTGTTCCAAGATGCCCACAACTATGAAAATAACAACATGGAATATTAATTCCGTTCGCTTGCGTCTCCCTTTGGTTGGCGATTTTTTATACAAATATCGACCGGATGTCCTTTGTCTTCAGGAAACAAAATGTCGAGACCATGAATTTCCTAGCGCTGAAATTCGCAAGATGGGTTATGAGTATGTAGAAGTAAACGGTCAAAAGGGGTATCATGGGGTAGCGATCATATCTCGCCTGCCACTTTTCGAAATAGACCGAGCTGAATTTTGCCAAATGGGCGACGCTCGCCATATAAGCGCATTGATGCGGATCGGCGATCGCTCAATTCGACTGCACAATTTTTATGTCCCAGCGGGCGGCGATGAAGCCGACCCCAAGAAAAATCCTAAATTTGCGCATAAGCTTGCTTTCCTTGACGAAATGCACGTCCTTGCGCGTAACGAAGCCCTAGTTCAAGGGGACACAATTTTAGTGGGCGATTTTAACGTCGCTCCCTACGAACATGACGTATGGAGCCATCGCGCCTTATTGCAAGTTGTCAGCCATACCCCGCTCGAGACAGACAAAATGAAGCTAATTCTGCAGAACGGCGAATGGATCGACGCGTTACGGCGCTTCGTTCCTATGAAAGATAAGCTTTATACTTGGTGGAGCTATCGGTCTCCTGACTGGGCCAAGGCCGATAAGGGACGACGGCTGGATCATATCTGGACATCGCGATCCTTGGAGCCCGCCCTGAAGGGAATCGAAATCCTTCGTGATGCCCGCGGTTGGACGCGCCCTTCCGATCATGTGCCGGTGAGCGTAAATCTAAGCCTCTGACCTATGGTCAAATTTTCTAGCTCTCAAGTCGCGATATCGACAATTGCGGGATTCAGTCCAAAAAGGCTCGCCGCGTTTTATCCAGTTCGGCCCGCAGGAAGCTCAAATTATGCGACAGGGCCCGTTTCAATCTCTCTGCGCTGGCCGGAGACTCTTCAAGCGCCCGAAGGAATAGCGCCCTCGAAATTTTCAAGACCGTCGAATTCTGCCGCGCTATGGCTGTCGTGGGATGCTTGGTGGCCACCAAAAGCGCTAGCTCTCCCAATAATGCTCCGGCGCCGACAATTTTGCCCGCCACGCCAGGGCTCTGCGACGTGTCGAGAGCAACAGCGCCGCTAACGATTACATATCCGCTATCTGACCAGTCTCCTTGACGAAAGAGCACATCGCCCGCCCGCAAGACCCGCTTTTCGGCGGCAAAAGCGACCAATTTTAGCGCTTCCGGCTCCAAGCCAGAGAAAATGGGAAGATCGGATAAAAGCTGTATATTAGCGTCTAATGTCATGCCGCCACCGACGAGACTGTCAGGTCAGCTGTATAACATTTTCTTTTTTGCCGTGCGTCGCCCTCAGCTTTGCGCAAGCTATGGGTCGAGGAACTGAAGGGGCTATTAGAATGCCAGACGATACCCCCCCGCATCCGTGACCAACAATTGCGCATTTGCTGGGTCGGTTTCGATTTTTTGTCGAAGACGGTATATATGCGTTTCGAGGGTGTGTGTTGTGACATTTGCATTATAGCCCCATACTTCGCGTAGTAATTCCTCTCGAGAAACAACTGCTCCCTTGGCGCGATTGAGGTATTGTAGAATTGCAGTCTCTTTTTCAGTTAGCCGCAATTTTTCCCCGCCGCCGGCCATGAGCAATTTTGCGCCCGGATGAAACATGTAAGAGCCGATTTGGAATGTAGCGTCTTCGCTCATTTCATGTTGACGTAGATGAGCGCGGATGCGCGCCAGCAACACCGCGAATCGAAACGGTTTATTCACGTAATCATTCGCGCCGGAATCGAGACCGGCAACGATATCGCTATCGGAATCATGTCCCGTCAAAAGAATGATTGGCTTCTGAAATCCTTCATTCCGGAGCCTTTTGACCGCTTCGCGTCCATCCCCATCCGGCAAGCCAACATCCATGATGATCAAGTCAACCGGTTGCTTTCGAACCGCATCGAGCGCAGCCGAGACACTTGCTGCTTCAAGGGTTAGGAATTCATGATAGACGGCAAGTTGTTCGAGCAACGAAAGGCGCAACAGGGCATCGTCATCGACAACCAAAATACGGCGTAGCTGCGACATGAACCTTCCTATAGCCGACACCATGCGCGATCTGGGACGAACCGAGATGAAGAAGCTCAGCACGCATTCATCGACGACAGAATTTACGCGTTCAACCATTTTTCGTCAAAATTCTGATGTGTTGCAGCCCCGTGGCGCCATTTCTTTTTCACGCGTGTCCATTCGAATGGCGCCTCGTTTGCCGGGCCGTGCGCCACGTGGCTTGCTTTCAATGGGGCCACATTCAATAGTTTGCGCGATTGGTCGAAGCGGAATTGGCCCAAAACGCCATGAGGGCGACGGTGTGACGCCCGTCGGGAGATATACGATTCTCGCCTGGCTGCGGAGGCCAGATAGGTGGAATCCTTTCAGACCCGACAGCCAATTCATCAAGCCAATAAATGGGTGGTGCGACGATCCGCATTCTTATTTGTATAATCGCCCGGTCGAACTCCCATTTCGGGCAACCGCCGAAAATCTATTCCGTAATGATGGCGTTTACGACACCATTGGCGTGATGGATTTCAATTGGCGGCCACGTGTAATTGGACGGGGCAGCGCCATCTTTTTGCATCTCTCACGCCCGGATTTCGCGGCGACGGCGGGCTGCATCGCCTTGCCGCGAGCCATCATGAGAAAGGTTCAAATGCTATGGCGCGCGCGGCTTCAAATTGACATTGCGGATGGAGCGGCGCGACGGCGCTCGCCGAAAATGGCGGAACCAACTCGAATGTGGCTGGCGCCGAGTTCGATCGCCAGTTCAAAATCACCGCTCATACCCATGGACAATTCATTCAGGCCGAACTCCGTCGCCAGACGTTTCAAAATAGCGAAATGAGGCGAAGCCAGTTGATCGACGGGAGGAATGCACATCAGTCCCTCAATGTTGAGTTTGGCTTCGCTTCGACAGTAGGCGAGAAAAGCTCCCAGATCAGACGGCGCTACGCCCGCCTTTTGCGGCTCCTCTCCGGTGTTAACCTGAATGAAGAGCCGCGGACTTTTGCCGGTGGCTCCAATCGCTTTACCGATTGCGCTGGCGATTTTCGGCCGGTCGACTGTTTCAATAACGTCGAAAAACGCCACAGCATCGGCTGCTTTATTAGATTGCAAAGGTCCAATCAGGTGCAATTCGATATCCGGATAGTTACCGCGCAGACCGGACCATTTTTCCATAGCCTCTTGAACGCGATTCTCGCCAAAAACTCTTTGCCCGGCTTCGAGGATCGGTCGAATGGCGTCGACGCCAAACCCTTTCGAAACGCAAACGAGATGAATTTCTTCTTCCTTGCGGCCAACGTCGCGGCAAGCACGCGCGATACGCGCGCGCACAGCCCTAAGCTTCGGCGCGCCCACATTTAAACGGGATACTGTCTCAGATGGCGCAAGCTTGCTCATGTTCTTTCCAGGGGTCCCTTATTTATGACCACGATGGTTCATCCTGTGGCAAAGACCGCCGCTGCGCCTTCGATGCAATTCGATTCGCCCGCCGATTTGGCCCCATCTAAAACTGGATCCGAGCGGAATCAAACGGCGGTGACAATTGGAAGCTGCGGAAGCTTTCAATCGAATCAATTGACCATAACGCGGAAATGATGCTCATTGCGGCGAATTTCAACGATCGTCTCTCAACCGGAATCCCCATGCGACCTGAGCGCTATAACGCCCGCGAAATCGAGCCGAAGTGGCAGAAAATCTGGCGAGACCGAGGCACTTTCGTCACCCGCAACGACGACCCCCGCCCCAAATATTATGTCCTTGAAATGTTTCCTTACCCGTCGGGACGGATTCATATGGGTCATGTTCGTAATTATGCGATGGGAGACGTTGTAGCCCGAGCGATGCGAGCAAGAGGTTTCAATGTATTGCATCCAATGGGCTGGGACGCATTCGGCATGCCCGCCGAGAATGCGGCGCGCTTGCATGGGTCCGATCCGGCTTCGTGGACTTACGCGAATATCGCTACCATGCGTAAGCAATTGCAAAGTATGGGTCTTTCCATCGACTGGTCGCGCGAAATCACCACTTGCGACCCAAGTTATTACAAACACCAGCAACTAATGTTTCTTGATATGCTCGCCAAAGGTCTCGTCTATCGCAAGAACGCCAAGGTCAACTGGGACCCTGTCGACCAGACGGTTTTAGCCAATGAGCAGGTGATCGATGGTCGCGGTTGGCGGTCAAATGCCTTGGTCGAACAGCGCGAGCTAACACAATGGTTCTTTAAGATCACAGCATACGCTGAAGACTTACTCCAATCTCTGGAAAAACTCGATCGCTGGCCTGAAAAGGTTCGGCTGATGCAGAAAAATTGGATCGGCCGCTCTGAAGGCGCGCTCGTGCGCTTTGCCCTGGCGCAGCCGGCGCCTGTCGGGGAAATTAAGGTTTATACGACGCGGCCCGATACTCTGTTCGGTGCCAAATTCATCGCCCTATCGCCCGATCACCCCTTAGCCGACAGCCTTGCCTCTTCAGACGCCAGACTTAAGAAGTTTATTGAAGAGTGCCAGCAAATAGGAACATCCGTCGCCGCGCTGGAGACAGCGGAAAAGAAGGGTTGCGACACCGGGCTACGAGTTCAGCATCCTTTTGACTCACAATGGACTTTGCCGGTTTACGTCGCCAATTTCGTACTCATGGACTACGGAACCGGGGCCATTTTCGGTTGCCCGGCTCATGACCAGCGTGACTTCGAATTTTCGCAAACATATGGTCTCGGCCATACTGTTGTGGTCTGTCCGGAGGATGCCGATCCAAAAACATTTTTTTTGAGAGATACCGCCTATGAAGGCGACGGAAAAATGATCAACTCCCGCTTTCTCGACGGTATGTCTTCACAACAGGCGCGCGGAGAAATCATTCGCAGGCTTGAAACGGAGGTGCTTGACGGCGCGCCGCGCGGCGAAAGAAAGGTCAATTTTAAATTACGTGACTGGGGAATATCCCGACAGCGTTATTGGGGTTGTCCGATACCAATTATTCATTGCCGGTCCTGCGGCGTCGTGCCTGCGCCTGTCGACAGTCTGCCAATCATCTTGCCGCCGAATGTCTCTTTCGATGCTCCGGGCAATCCACTCGGCCGACATCCAGAGTGGAAACACGTCAATTGTCCACATTGCGGCAGAGCGGCGCAGCGTGAAACCGATACTATGGACACTTTCGTGGATTCATCCTGGTATTTTGCACGCTTTACGGATCCGACCAACGACCGGTCGCCGACGACTCGCGCCGCTGTTGACCATTGGCTCCCTGTCGACCAGTACATCGGCGGCATTGAGCACGCGATTTTGCACCTGCTTTATTCACGTTTCTTCACGCGGGCGATGCGCGCCACCGGTCATGTGGGGTTGAACGAACCTTTCGCAGGCCTTTTTACTCAGGGCATGGTCGTGCATGAGACCTATAAATCCGAAGAGGGCGCTTGGCTTTCTCCCTCGGAAATCCGAATCGAGCAGACAGGCGCAACCCGGCGGGCATTTGCGCTTGCCGATGACCGTCCGATTGAAATCGGCGGCATCGAAAAGATGTCGAAATCCAAACGCAATACGATCGATCCCGACGAAATTATCGCCACTTATGGGGCCGATACGGCTCGCTGGTTCATGCTGTCGGATTCGCCTCCAGAAAAAGACGTCATTTGGACCGAAGAGCGAGTCCAGGGCGCGGGGAAGTTCGTGCAACGTCTTTGGCGCTTGATTGCCGATATCGCCGACTTTTCTCTCGGCGCCGAAAATGTCGCGTCCTATGGCGAAAAGGCTACCCAGGTACGCAAAATCGCGCATAAGGCGCTTGTCAATGTCGAAGAAGATTTGGACCGGCTTCAATTCAACTTATGCGTCGCGCAAGTATATGAGTTGGCCAATCAGCTGACAGATCTACTCGCTAGCATCGACACTCCGTCGGCAGGCCCTGATCTAAAAGGGGCATTTCTCGAAGCCGGTCGGATTTTGATCCAGCTGTTCGCGCCGATGATGCCACACCTCGCCGAAGAATGCTGGGCAGGACTTGGCGGCGAGATTCCAATCGCCGAATCGCCTTGGCCTACTGCAGATCGTTCTCTTGTCGTTGATAACGTGCTATTGCTGCCGGTGCAGATTAATGGAAAGAAACGCGGCGATCTTTCCATTGCGCGAAACGCGACACAGAATGATATTGCAACGGCCACGTTGAAGTTGGATTTTGTTCAACGCGCGCTAGACGGCCGACCACCTAAAAGGGTGATCGTTGTGCCGCAAAGGATCGTCAATGTCGTCATATAATGGGGCAAACACCATCGCGATGATCCGATCCCTTTGTACGAAGGCCTCTGTCCTCGCTTTGATCATCGGGCTTTCTGGCTGCATTCGGCCGCTCTATGGCCCAAATGTCGCCGGCGGCTCAGTGGGCACGGAAATGCGGGCCATAAAAATTGAACCTATTCCCAACCGCCTCGGACATTACGTCGAAAACGATTTGATTTTCGCTCTTAATGGAACAGGATCTTCACCCGCGTCAAAATACCGGCTCGTCGTTAATCTGCATGAACGCATGGGGACTCCAACCATTAATACCTACACCGGACAAGCTGAATCGGGCGACGTAAGCGTCGACGCCGACTATAAGCTCTTCCCTATCGCTGGCGGCGATAAACCGATTACCGCAGGAAATGTCACCTCGTTGGTCGTTTATGATCGCACTAGCCAGCGCCTTTCGAATGTCCGAGCCGCCCGCGACGCAGAAATTCGTAATGCCAAGTCCATTGCCGATCAAATTAGAACACGGATCGCCGTTGCTTTGACCGACCGAAGCTAACCATGCCGGCCATTCCACACCCCGATGCGGACCGATATTTAGAAAGGCCAAGTAGAGACCATTTTATCTTTCTGCTTTTTGGCGGTGACCAGGGTCTCATCTATGAACGGTCCCGGAAGTTGATCCGCTCATTTATCGGGAGATCCAACAACCCGATGCAACTGACTGATTTCTCGGGCGATCAGATCGCCGCCGATCCATTGACGTTAGTTGATGAAGCCAACTCCATTGGATTGTTCGGAGAAGCGCGTCGCGCGATTCGAATCTCCGTAGGCCTAAAATCGCCGTTGCCCGCGCTTGAGCTTGTCGCTCGAGCTCCGCCCGCCGATTGCGCCATCATTCTCCAAGCGGGAGAGTTGAAGCGCGACGCCGCTCTAAGGAAGTGGATCGAAAAACAGCCCTTTGGTGCTTCCATCGAATGTCGACCAGACGAAGCTAGGGACATTCAAAGATTGATAGACACCGAGTTAAGAACGGCTAGCTTGTCGATCGAGCCCGACGCCCGCGACGCCCTTGGCGCCAAACTGGGGGAAAACCGCCTTTCAACCCGTGCGGAAATTGAGAAACTAATACTCTACTCTCGAGGTCAAGAGTCGATTACACTTGAATGCATTAACAATATTCTGCACGATGCATCGGCGCTTGGCATCAATGCTGCCGCCATCGCGATATTTTCAGGGAATTCCAACCTCATATTGGAACTACTGACGAAGGCGACGCAACTTGGCGCCGAGATCGGTTCGATTATTGGCGCCGCTACGCGCTATGCCCTAAATCTCCATCGCTGTCGTGTAGAAATTGAACGCGGCGCGGATTTTACTGCTGTTCTCGACGCTTTATTGCGACAAACAAACGGCTATAGCCGCAAAGCGATGATAGCTGACCATCTCCGACGCATATCGACGACCAAAATAGCGTCTGGAATCGACGCGCTTTATGACGTCACACGAAAGCTACGGAAGAACAACATTCTTGGTGAGGAATATGCGACTAGTCTCTTTCTCTCCCTGCCGTACCCGCAAAGCTGATCGTGGGGCGCGTTTCAATAAGTCATCCGTGCGCAGGACAACACTATCCCTGCAAGCGTTTACACAGAAGGTCTAGTTGATCGAGAGACTTATAATGAATTCGCACATCGCCAGACTCACCGCGATTTGCGATCTTCACTTTCAACCCGAGCAAGTCGCTCAAGAGATTCTCGAGTGCTCGGGTGTCCGCATCCGACTCCGTCCCGTCTTTAGACCTTGGTTTTCTAGCAATTTGTCCGTGAGATTGCACCAGTTGCTCGACATCTCTTACCGTCAAACCCTCATCAACAATTTGGCGCGCAATTTGTTCCGGCCGCTCACAAGACAGCAAAGCACGCGCATGCCCGGCTGAAATACTACCCTCGATGACATATTTTTTCACCTCATCGGGTAGTTTCAAAAGCCTAAGCGTATTCGCCACATGGCTTCGACTTTTGCCGATGATCTTCCCAAGATCCGCTTGGCTATAGGAAAACTCTGACGTCAGCCGCTCGTACCCCGTCGCCTCTTCCAGCGCGTTCAAATCTGACCGCTGAACGTTTTCAATAATCGCCAACTCTAATGATTGGCGGTCATCCGCCTCGATGATGATGATTGGCACTTCATGCAGGCCGACACGCTGAGCAGCCCGCCAACGACGCTCGCCGGCGATGATTTCATAAACATTTGCGACGCCCGCCAATTGTCTCACCAAAATTGGTTGAACGATTCCGCGTTCTCGAATCGAATTTGCCAACTCGTCCAACCCGCCGTCGTCGAATGTTTGACGGGGATTTCGCGGATTGGGTTTGAGAAATTCGATTGGCGCCCTTTGGTGCGCCTGACCTGCCGGCTCGTTCTCAAAAGACGACGCCTCGCCGATCAGCGCCGCCAGCCCACGCCCCAGACGGCTACGCGCCTCTTCCGCCATGCTGAACCCCGTCCCTACCTGCGTTTCCCATTTTGCTTACTCAGATCACACCGCAGCCCGCCGAACCTCAGACAAGTCGAGACGATTTTACGGCGCCTCCCCCGACACAGTGACCAGCATTGCGGAGCTTACAACTCGCTACCGCACTTTCCTACGCCGCCCGAAGACCCTTCTCGCGCCGTATGACTTCGGAAGCCAATTTCAAATAAGCCTGCGACCCAAGACATTTGAGATCATAAAGTAAGACCGGTTTGCCATAGGACGGCGCTTCCGAAACTCGAACGTTTCGGGGTATCACAGTTTCATAAACCTGGTCACCAAGAAAGGCGCGGACGTCGGCCACGACTTGCCCCGCTAGATTATTGCGGGAATCAAACATCGTCAGAACAACCCCATGAATCGTCAAATCCGGATTTAGAGCGCGCTTGACCTGGTCGACCGTCGACAGCAGCTGGGAAAGTCCTTCGAGAGCGAAAAACTCACATTGAAGAGGAACGAGAACGCTATTGCTCGCGGCAAGGGCGTTGACCGTCAGTAAATTCAACGACGGCGGACAATCGACCAAGACATATGTTATTCGCTCGCCGCTCACCAGAAACTTTCGTTCGGCCATGGAACGTAAGGCGTTTCTCAGCCGATATCCACGATCTTTTTCGTTGGCTATCGTCAGCTCTACGCCTAATAGATCCAGCGTCGACGGCGCAATGTAAAGGCGCGGCACCGCTGTCGGCTGGATGGCCGCTTCGATGGCCCGCTCTCCAGTCATGACCTCAAACGTCGAGACTTTTCGATGCTTTCGATCAATACCGAGTCCCGTCGACGCATTCCCTTGCGGGTCAAGATCGATAATGAGTACGGTTTCCCCAATTGCCGCCAAAGCGGTACCAAGGTTAATCGCGGTTGTTGTCTTGCCCACTCCGCCTTTTTGGTTGGCCACGGCAAGGACGCGCATTTGGTCCGAGATTTCCATTCGAACACCTTTAAATGGAATTGGTTCGAGAGTTCGGTCTAGCAACTTGGACGATTTTTGCGCCTGCCTCGGTGCGGCTATCGATCAATTTGATTTCGAAGCTACTGTTGCTTAGCTCCGCGGTCAATTCGCGTCGGTGTTCTTTCCCCTTCAAAAACAACCCGACGGCGCCTTTTTCAAGGGCCGGTTGAGCATAGGCGATCAATGAGGATAATGGCGCCAGCGCTCGCGCAGAAACGACGTCACATTGGATAGCATTGCTCAGCGCAGGGAGAATTGACTCGATGCGGCCCTGATGAATTTCGACATTTGCCCGTGTTTCACGTGAAACCTCGCGCAGAAACGCTACCTTTTTTTTGTCCGATTCAATCAAATGCACGACCTTCGCCCGCTCGCCCGCGCCAATCGCGACGACCATGCCGGGAAAGCCTGCGCCGGATCCTAAATCGACCCAGTTTTTCCAAAGACCCGCAAGGGGCAACAGCTGAAGCGAATCCGCGAAATGGCGCACCCAAAGGTCGGCGACGGTTGATGGTCCAACCAAATTGATCCTCTTTTGCCAATTTCCCAATAAATCCGCGTATATCTCGAAACGTCTAAGAGCGTCCGGTTGAAGCGCAGGAAACAGCCTCAGTAATCGCGCATTCAATTTCGCTATCCTGACACCGGAGTTTTCATACGATTATTTCTCTTCAGCCACGCGAGAATTAGCGTCAAAGCAGCCGGCGTGACGCCTTCGATACGCGCCGCTTGCCCGAGATTTTCCGGCATGACGCCTTTTAATTTCGTCCGCACCTCGTTGGAAAGACCGGGGATCAAATCATAATCTAGATCTTGTCCCAGCTTTACCCCCTGATCGCGTTTCAATGCCGTAACTGCCGAATTCTGTCTCTCCAGATAGACAGCATATTTTGCGTCGATTTCAATTTGAGCGCTGATCCGCGATTCGTATTGGGTTAACTCCGGCCAAATTGACGTGAGTTTTTCAAATCGAACCTCTGGATAGGACAGAATGGTGTAGGCTGACCGTTTGATCCCATCACCATTGATTTGCACTCCGTGCTTTTTCGCTTCACCCGCGGCCAGATTCAGCGCCAACAGCTTTTCGCGCAACTGGTTCAATTCCGTCATCCGCTTACGAAACAATTCGCTCCTCTCCGAACCAACGCACCCAATTTTTGTGCCCTTTTCCGTCAAACGCATATCCGCGTTGTCGCAGCGCAGCGATAGCCGAAATTCTGCGCGAGACGTGAACATTCGATAGGGCTCGGAAACACCATGAGTAACAAGATCGTCGATCATAACGCCAAGATAGGCCTCGGTGCGGTCGAAAGAAATTTCCGACGCGCCACACGCATAAGCCGCCGCGTTCAGGCCAGCGACCAACCCTTGCGCCGCCGCCTCTTCATAGCCTGTCGTACCATTGATTTGCCCTGCCAAAAACAGTCCCGGAAACCGCTTTAGACCCAAGGTCGGCCTCAACTCTCGTGGATCAATATAATCATACTCAACTGCATACCCTGGTCGCAGAATTTCTGCCCGTTCCAAGCCGGGGATGGTCCGCAAAAATGAGTCTTGCACATTTGCCGGCAAGGACGTCGATATCCCATTCGGATAGACCGAATCATCATCGAGCCCCTCAGGTTCGAGGAAAATTTGATGGCTTTCCCTATCGCCAAAGCGAACGACCTTATCCTCAATGGAGGGGCAATAGCGGGGTCCGCGCCCCGAAATTTGTCCGGAATAAATTGGAGCGCGATCAATGTTCTGAATAATAATATCGTGCCCGGCAACGGTAGTGTGTGTGATCGCGCAAGCAATCTGTCGGTTGTTGACACCTTTCGTAAAAGCGGAAAAAAACTCCGGCTCCGAGTCGCCGTACTGCAACTCTAACCCACGCCAATCGATCGATTTCCCTGCCAGGCGCGGCGGCGTCCCCGTTTTTAATCGACCAAGACGGATTCCCCTCTCTTTCAATTGATCGCTCAGATGTAGCGCCGATGGATCACCAATTCGACCGGCCGGGCGCATCACTGGGCCAATGTGAATAACCCCGTTTAGGAACGTGCCGCTCGCTAAGACTGCAGCGCCCGCATGCAGTATGCTCCTATCCTGACAGAAGAGCCGAACACCCCTTCGGCCTTTCGAAATGTCAAATCCAACCACCCCTGCCTCTATGATGGATAGATTAGGGGTTGATCGCAAAAGTCCTTGCATCACTTGTTTGTACAATTTGCGGTCGGCTTGAACGCGCGGTCCACGCACGGCAGGTCCCTTTGACCGATTTAACAATCGGAATTGGATGCCCGCCAGATCCGCGGCCCGACCCATGAGACCGTCTAAAGCGTCGATTTCGCGAACCAGATGCCCTTTTCCAAGACCGCCTATCGCGGGATTACAGGACATCTCCCCAATGGTCGAATACTTATGTGTGACCAACACAGTCCGGGCCCCACAGCGCGCGGCGGCGGTCGCAGCTTCGCAGCCGGCGTGCCCACCGCCAATGACCACCACATCGAAATGCCCCCTATCGAAAGTCATCCCACACCCATCACTTTCCGATGCAAAATCTAGAGAAAAGCCGATCAAGCACGTCCTCGACGCCGACTTTTCCCGCCAAGCTGTCCAGCGAAAAGCAGGCGCGCCTGATTTCTTCGGCGACAATTTCCAGCGCGTTATCGCAGACGACGGCCGCGTCAAGCGCTTCCCGCGCGGCGATAAGCGCACGCCGCTGGCGCGCGTTGGCAATAACCAAAGAACTATCTACTGACATATTCTCACTAGCGAAAGCTTTAAGCAGATCGATCAGTTGGTCAAAATTACGCCCTGTCTTCGCGGAAATCTCCAACTCCCGTCGCCCAACTTTTCCGGCAAAATTGCTTGCGTTTTCGTCATCGCTTCGCCCTTCACTTCCTCTTCTCGCCTCGGCTCTATCCGCCTTAGTACGAATAGACCACCACCTGCGATCACGAAATTCTGGCGGCGGTGCAGAATAGCCCTCATTTACCGGCGTTAGCCAAAGGATGAGATCAGCAGCCTCGCTCTTCTTGAGAGCCCGGCAAATTCCTTCCTGCTCAATAGGATCGTCGCTCTCGCGCATTCCCGCCGTGTCGACCATGCTAAGCGGATAACCATCGAGATCCAGCTTGACGTCGATCAGATCTCGCGTTGTTCCAGCGCGTTCCGACACGATCGCGACGTCTCGCCGCGCCATAGCATTCAACAGCGTGGACTTCCCCGAGTTCGGCGGGCCTGTAATCAACACGACCATTCCGTCCCGAAGCCGTTCCGCGTTCTGACTTTCGAGACAGTCTGGCGAAAGCTCGTCCAATATTTCGCTGCAAATTTTTCTTGCGACAACCAATGACTCAGCCCCAACTTCGGCTTCCTCCGAAAAATCTAACTCCCCCTCGATTAGCGCCAGCGCGTCGATCAGTCGGGACCGCCAACGCTCTGCCGTCTTTCGCAAAGATCCAAACGTTTCGATGACCGCTAACCGTCGCTGTTGCTCGGTCTCGGCCTCAATCAAATCCCCGAGTGCTTCGATGGCGATTACGTCCATTTTTCCATTTTGTAGAGCGCGCCGCGAGAATTCTCCAGGCTCCGCCAACCGCATGTCCTTCAATTTGCCAAGAACGCGCAACATGGCCGCTACAACAGCCCTCGCGCCATGCACCTGAAATTCTGCGCTATCTTCCCCGGTGAAGCTTTGCGGCCCGGGAAACCAAAGCACCAGGCCGTTATCGATGATCTCGCCATTTTCAGGATCACGGATGGTCCGGAAAACTGCCTTGCGCGGTTGCGGTAATCTTCCCGCCAATAATTCAATCGCTTTTGACGCCCTAGGCCCCGAAACCCGTACGATAGCAACCGCAGCCTTTCCAACCGCTGTCGCCATCGCGAAAATTGTTTGGCGCTCTTCGAGACCGTAGGCCATTTCGAATCCCGAAGGCGCGGTCAAACGCCCGTTTCACGTGAAACACACCGGAGGCCAAAATGTACGATCATGATATCTTATTCTAGGTATTCATCGAATCAAAAAAGGTCGCGTTGCCTTTTGGGGTCTCTCGCAACTTGCCAAGCAAAAACTCGATCGCATCGACCGTCCCCATCGGATTGAGAATTCGTCGCAAAACATACATTTTCTTTAATATGTCCGCTGGAACCAAAAGTTCCTCCTTCCGCGTCCCGGACCGCGTGATGTCGATCGACGGGAACACGCGCTTATCCGCGACCTTGCGATCCAAAATGATTTCCGAATTTCCCGTTCCTTTGAACTCTTCGAAAATCACTTCGTCCATTCGTGAACCCGTCTCGATCAGCGCAGTAGCGATAATCGTCAGAGATCCCCCTTCCTCGATATTTCGCGCCGCACCAAAAAAACGCTTTGGTCGCTGCAGAGCGTTGGCATCAACGCCACCGGTCAACACTTTGCCTGATGAGGGCACAACCGTGTTGTAGGCGCGTCCGAGCCGGGTGATCGAATCCAACAGAATCACCACATCGCGGCCATGCTCGACCAATCGCTTCGCCTTTTCGATCACCATTTCGGCTACTTGAACGTGCCGTACTGCGGGCTCATCGAAAGTCGATGACACAACCTCGCCGTTAACCGATCTTTGCATATCGGTGACCTCTTCGGGGCGTTCGTCGATAAGAAGTACGATTAGGTAGCATTCAGGATGATTCGTCGTTATTGACTGTGCAATATTTTGCAGAATGACGGTCTTGCCCGTCCGGGGAGGAGCCACAATCAGCGCCCTCTGCCCCTTGCCAATTGGCGAGACGATATCAATGACCCGGGCCGAAAGATCCTTTCGAGTCGGATCCTCGATTTCCAGTTTCAACCGCTCATTGGGATAAAGTGGGGTAAGGTTATCAAAATGAACCTTATGGCGGACTTTTTCTGGATCCTCAAAATTAATTGAATTCACCTTCAACAGCGCAAAATAGCGCTCGCCTTCCTTCGGGCTCCGAATCAACCCCTCGACCGTATCACCGGTCCGTAAGCCAAAGCGGCGAATCTGCGATGGAGAAACGTAAATATCATCCGGCCCAGCCAAATAATTGGCGTCCGGCGCTCGCAAAAATCCAAATCCATCCTGCAGCACCTCGACGACGCCCTCGCCAATGATCTCAATTTCCCGAGACGCAAGTTGTTTCAGGATCGCAAACATCAGTTCCTGTTTGCGCATAATTGATGCATTTTCGACTTCATGCTGCTCGGCAAAAGCAAGAAGTTCCGTCGGCGATTTCGCTTTCAGATCCTGAAGTTTGATTTCACGCATGGGGGTTTCGGTTTCGGTCATTTCGATGTCAGACATGACGTGTGGCGCGCTAATGCAATTGTGAGGGGAAATGCAATCGAGAGTGGGAAAGCACCACCTTGCCCGATTCACCCAACCAAAGGCGAGCGACAAGCGATTGCTTATGAGGAGAGGGCTTCAATTTATCGCGTTTGTCATCTCTGTACAAGATGCCGCGCGCCCAAACCGTAAATTACCTCGTCAGTAAGGAGAAAAGAGGCATCCCTTGATGCGGAAGGCGAGGCTATCTATCGTTCCCATTCTACCACCTTTACCTAGAGCGCCCCTCCGCCCGCTTAAGTGGCCAAGGAACCCCGGCAACAACAAAAGTCACTGATTCGCAGGCCTGTGCCATTGCCTGATTCAACTCCCCTTGCGCATCACGAAACACGCGACCCAATCTTCCCTCTGGCACAAGGCCCAGCCCAATTTCATTCGCAACAAAAATTACCGGCCCATCAAGACTATCTAAACAGCTCGCAAGCTTGAATACTTCCTCAGCCACATCCCGTTGCGCCATGAACAAATTTGAAAGCCACATTGTTAAACAATCGACAACTGCCACCCGTCCCGACCGCGCCACCTTCCGCAAGACGTCAACCAGCTCGCTCTTCTCCTCCACAACGCGCCACCCCGCCCCTCGCTCGGCTTTATGGCGCGCTATGCGATCCTTCATCTCAATATCGGCTGCTTCCGCCGTCGCTATCATCCATTTTTCGAGCCCGGTTCGTCGCGCCTCCGCAAGCGCATAAGCCGTTTTCCCCGACCGAGCTCCGCCAAGAATCAAATGTGCGCCTTCGGCGCCCTGTTGACCCAACAAATTCCTCCTCCGAATTTCTGGAACAACACCAAAGTCTTTTTTCACCGGCCGTTAGGTTATTTTCCAATATATCCCCATGCTCCCTCACCATAAAAGGAAGCCCCATATCCGCTTTCCTTACCTAACCACAGGTTATAGCAAATAGCTTTAGTTAAAGTCACGTAACGCCCGATCATTCACTAAGAAGCCTTTTAAACAACTCCAATTCTTCACTTAGCGTCTGATCTTTTGCGCTTCTTTCCTCGATTTTCCTCACCGCATGCAATACTGTTGTATGATCCCTACCACCAAAACGCCGACCAATTTCCGGCAATGACCGCAAAGTTAGAGTTTTCGACAAATACATCGCGATCTGCCGCGGCCGCACGACATTTGCAGTCCGGCGAGATGATAATATATCGCTCCTACTTACATTGAAATGAGCGGCGACAAGCTTTTGAATATCTTCTATTTTCACGCGCTTCGGTTCACGCGTCCGCACCAAATCACGAATGGCTGCTTCAGCCGCCTCCAGCGTCAAGGGTGATCCAGCCAAAATCGTATGTGCTACAAGCCGGTTCACGGCGCCATCAAGATCTCGACCGTTCGTCTGAATAGCGCGCGCCACCATGGCAATAACCGCCCTTGATACCTCAAACCCACGCTGCGTCTCTCTCGCAACCTCAATCCGCGCTTCCAGTATTTTCGTCCGCAACGCTTCGTCAAGCGAATTAATTTCCACACATAATCCGCCCGCAAACCGCGACCTGACGCGTTCGTCTAGGTTCTCTAACTCTCCTGGCGACCTATCGCCAGCGAGAACAACCTGCTTTCCTGAGTCTACCAAGGCATTAATCGTATGACAAAACTCATGTTGAATAGACTTACCTTGCAGAAATTGTACGTCGTCAACGACCAAAACGTCGATTGAACGGAATTTATCTTTAAACGCAATCGAATTATGTGATTTAAGCGCAGCGACAAAACCGTACATGAACTTTTCGGCCGTGAGATAAATCCCGCGTCGCCCAGCCTCCGCCGCGGCATGCGCTACCGCTTGTATCAAGTGCGTCTTTCCCAGCCCCACATTCGAATAGATATACAGCGGATTGAACATGGATGGCGCCCCCAACTGCGCTTTGCTCACCTCAAGGGCGGCGGCGTGCGCCAATTGATTCGCCTGTCCAACCAGAAAAGTTGAAAAACTCATTCTCCGATCCAGCGCCGATCCTTCGAATCCATCCACCGATCCTTGAGGCCGTATGCCACGCGTTCTCCCAGAATCCCCGGTCAACTCTTCCGCATCCGCCGAACGGGAATCATTTGCCTCACCGCGATTCACTAAACGGGGCGCCGGGCGGCCCGCAGGACGCAAGTTGAGCGTCAATTCTCGCGCACCAGGGATTTCGGCTATAACCGCCGCTTTCAATTTTTCATAATAATGTGCATGAATCCAGCTCTTCAGAAACTTCGTCGGCACAGAAAGAAGAGCGCAGTCACCATCCATTCGATCAAGCTCCAAGCGCCTAAACCACGATGAATATACCGCTTCGCCAACTTCGGCGCGAAGCCGCTCGCAAAAGCGTGACCAATTCTCCGCCCCGGTCGCAACCTGACGATTTTCTATCAAGTCTTTTTGCATTTGCGGCTTTGACATCATATTTTCTCACGATCAAAAAATCGCGCGTTTGCGCTGAAGTAGCGCAAATCGATCGAACGACAACGATGGGTGATTACTAGCCGTAGACGGCAAACCCGGTGCGTCCACAAACCGCACCAATGCGACGAGATTAACGGAACGATTTTGTCTGGGGTGAAAAACCCTCAGATCGGCAGAGTCGATTGCGAAATTGCAGCGGCCTGCAACGCTGATCTCGGTCAACGAGACGGCAGATTATTGATTTCATTATGTCCCCCTCATGGTATATATATTATTTTTTTGTTCGTTTTCCGAACCTTTTTCAATTCTTACCCATCACCTCTATCGCTTGTTAACGTAGATACAACAAGCGAACGGCAGATTACATTCATCTCTACTGGCACTACCCTGGCTCTCCCGGCATTTTTAGCCGTTTAATTCTGTCAGAATGCAGAATTTTCATTGGAGCGGCTTCGATTTTTATCTGCGAGAACCATCATGACCATACACAGGCCGTTGTCGAGACGCAATATCCGTAAATGCAATTTCCTGAACCCCGCCTCCGATTAAAATCGTTTGTCGGTCCGGCTTTTCCGCGCACTCCCCTGAGAACGGCGGGACTCGTCGCAAAGCAAAAAACGCTAATTTTTTTCGAGCGTCTGATTCGCGCCCATTCCAACATCGTGTCAAGACGCTGCGCACTTCCCGCAACCAGGCCTTTGATCCGAAGGCGTTGATTCCAATTTGATAAGTCTGCTCACTCGTAGAGACCGTCACAAATTTTTCTTCATCTGGCGCCTCTTCGCAACACCATGCTCTCATTCTTGGAGTCGCACCTCCCTCACGTTTCTCTGATTAAGAATCAGCCGATGAACCATAGCGCCGCCATAGCGGACGATCGTTCAGCGTACCGACGAATTCTTCATGTTTGCCCACGTCGGCCACTGATAACAACGAGTTTTGGCGCTGGATCCAATTCTTTCGTCCGATTCTTCCCTCGATTTTAGGAGGGTTCGCCCTCGCAGGGAACGATAATGAGGTCTGGCGGCCACCCGTTAGCTCGACGTAGACTTCCGCCAAAATTTCCGAATCGATTAATGCCCCGTGATTTGTCCTCCGACTTCTGTCTATGCCGTAACGCGCGCACAGCGAATCCAGCGAATTTGATACCCCCGGGTGTTTCCTTCTCGCCAACACAAGGGTGTCGATGAAGCGCCCCCTGTCGAGCGGCGAGCGAAAACTGCGTTTTAATTCTGCATTAATAAACCTCAAGTCAAATTCTGCATTATGCGCAATGAGTTGATCGTTGCCAATAAACAATAGAAATTCATCAATAATTTCTTCGAATCGTTCCTTATCACTAAGGAACTCAGACGATAATCCATGCACTCTAAACGCTGAATCTGGTATATCTCTACACGGATTAACGTACCGATGGAATATATTAGAAGTTAATGACCGATCTATAAGCTCTATCGCTGCAATCTCTACAATCCTATCCCCGTTCTCCGGGTCAAGACCTGTCGTTTCTGTATCAACTATAAGTTCCCTGCATCCCATAGCTATTGACATCTCCCTCGCTATCATCCACAAAAACTTAACGCAGAAATTAGTGTTTTAATTTGACGCTTTGTCGATTCGATCGTCGAGTGTGTGCCGATTATGAAATGCGCCTGTTTCCGCTTCTCCCAATCAGGAAGCTGCAATCCGAGAATGGTCTCGAATTTTTTTTCGCTCATTCCTGGGCGCGACAAAACACGAAACCGCTGCTCAGCCGCGCTTGCCGTCACAACGACGACACCGTCGACCGCCTTCCCGGCCCCGACCTCAAACAATAACGGCAAATCGAGCACAGCCAACTCTGCGCCCGCTGATCGCGCTTTGGAGAGAAATTCCTCCCTCTGCGTCGTCACCAACGGGTGAACTAGCCCCTCAAGTTTCGCCATCGATTCTGGATCACCCAAGACTTTTTCGGCAAGCGCTTTTCGATTGATCCGCCCCAGCTGCGCCACGCCAGGAAAAAGGGCTTCCACCCTGTCGACGGCCGGCCCTTCATAAAGCTTGCGCACGCAACCATCTGCGTCAAAAACCGGAACGCCAAACTGACGAAATATAGCCGCCGCCGTCGTTTTCCCCATTCCGATCGAACCGGTCAACCCGAGCACGATCATGACAGTCCTCGCTTTATGTCGGCTTCAATTACGGATCTCAACTCGTCCGTAACCTCCGGTCTGACCCCGAACCAATGCTCAAAACCCGGGACCGCCTGATGAAGCAGCATGCCGAGTCCAGAACAGGTGCGAAGACCGTGCCCTTTCGCCGTCTTAAGCAGATCAGTTTCGAGCGGGGCGTACACAATGTCGCAGACTACCGCTTCCGGCGAGGCTTTGGATAAATCAAGCTGAAGCCTCGGTTGCCCCACCATGCCCAGCGAGGTCGAATTAATCACGAGATTGGCTCCCGAGAGATTCCGGCCGTCAGAACCCAACCGAGCCACGACGATTTCGCTCAGCCCCCAATTCTTCGCCGCCTCCGCTAGAGCTTCCGCTCGGCCTTCAGTTCGGTTCAAAAGTACGACCGAATCGACATTCCGCTGCGCCAGCCCGGCTAAAATCGCCCGCGCCGCGCCCCCTGCCCCCAAAACCACCGCTCGGCCGCAATTTGAATCCCAGCCGGGAGTTTGCTCGTCAAGATTGGCCAAGAAGCCGCCGACATCCGTGTTGTCTCCGTATAACCGGCCATCCTCAAACCATAAAGTGTTCACAGCCCCCAAACGTCGCGCTAAATCGCTGGCCTCGTTGCAAGAGTCGAGGGCATGGGCTTTGTGCGGAATAGTTATATTGGCCCCGAGATATCCTACGTCCTGCATCTTTTCCAAGAACAGCCCCAACTCAGCTGGCGCCACTACTTCCAAGCGGTAATCACCTTTTATACCATATTTCTTCAGCCAGAACCTGTGAATAAGCGGAGATCGGCTATGAGCAACCGGCCAACCAATGACGCAGGCCAATCCGAAGTCAATCAAGACGTTCCTCCCATTCCTTTTTACCAGAACTGCCAGCGCACTATTATTCCCAGAGCAATCATGCTTGCGCGATGAACTTCATAGAATGCGTTCTATAGAGATCCAAAATGGCTGCCGCAGTTTCCTCAATTGACCGACGGGAAACATCAATAACCGGCCAACCTCGCTCCGCAAAAAGGCGGCGAGACCAACTAATTTCATCCGATACCGAATCCCTATTGACATAAGGAGAATCCTCCGCTGCATTGAGCGCCAAAAGCCGATTTTGTCTGATCTGCACGATGCGTTCTGGCGACGCAAATAAACCGATAACCAGTGGTTTCTTCAGATTATAAATGACATCAGGAACAGGTATTCCTGGAATCAATGGAATGTTTGCTGTCTTTATTCCCCTATTCGCAAGATAAATGCTTGTTGGCGTCTTGGAAGTCCGACTTACGCCGAGAAGAATAACATCAGCGGACTCTAAATCAGCCGACAATTGTCCATCGTCGTGCATCATCGTGTAATTCAACGCCTCGATCCGTTTGAAATAATCCGAATTCAACATGTGTTGCGCGCCAGGACGCGGCGTTGAAGCTGCGCCTAGATAAGATTGAAACAGTCCAAGGATTGGAGCCAAAACCGATAAAGATGGCGATCCCATCCGGCTGCACGCATTTTCAAGGCGATCGGCAAGGTCTAAATCGACGAGCGTGAAAAGCACAATCCCTGGAGACGATTGGATTTCCGCAATCACTCTTTCCAACTGATCGCCATTGCGAATCAACGGATAGACATGTTCGATAGTCACCACGCCTTGATATTGGGCCGCTGCGGCGCGACCAACCGCGATAAGGGTCTCGCCAGTTGAATCCGAAACAAGGTGCAGGTGAAAATAATTGCGATTCACAACCCGATCCTTGCTTCCAAGTTGGCCAAATCGCTCACAAACGGCCTGTGAGTTCATGGGCGCAACGCCAAGAACACCCCGCGCTGGCGTTCCTTTTTGGCTTTTTTTCATATTTTTTCAACATGCGCCATCCTGTCTAAATCTCCCGTCCCAGTTTCCTCAAAAGCACGCGTTACGGGGATAATCCAAATCCCCATTTCGATCCTCGTTGAGGTTTTCCATCGCTTGCGCCATGCTTAACAAAGCGTTAATGGCTCACCCGCGTGAACCGCATGGAGTTAGGAGTCGTCCCCCAACTTGGGGACAAATTGTGCATGAACAGGAACAAGGCTAATCCAAAGCCTAAAAAACAAAAAAAATAGATTCCTTAAATTTAGGATACCCCTTGTGCCACCGACCCAAAATTCCGCACTTCCCGCAAATACCGAGAAAAAATTCCTTCGGGCCCTCAGCGGCCAACCCAACCGCACGCCACCCGTATGGCTCATGCGCCAAGCCGGCCGCTACCTTCCCGAATATCGGGCAATCCGAGCCAAGGCCAAAAATTTTTTGGATTTTTGCTACACACCCGCTCTCGCTACCGAGGCGACACTTCAGCCAATCCGCCGATTTGGCTTCGATGCCGCTATCCTTTTCAGCGACATTCTGGTCATACCCGACGCGCTCGGACAAAGTGTCACCTTCGAAGTCGGCGAAGGTCCAAGGCTCGACGCCTTCACGTCTCCAGATGCGGTCAATCGGCTTTCCGAATTGTCGATTTCCCGGCTTGACCCAGTCTTTGAAACCATCGAACGGGTCAAGAGCGCTCTTCCTGCAGAAACGACCTTTTTGGGCTTTTGCGGAGCACCGTGGACCGTCGCAAGTTACATGGTCGCCGGACGCGGAACGCCGGACCAATCGCCAGCGCGACTCTTCGCTTACCGTTTCCCGATCGCCTTCCAATTATTAATCGATAAACTTGTCGACGCGTCGGTCCGCTATTTGTCATATCAAATCGAGGCTGGCGTCGAAGCCGTGCAGATCTTCGATTCCTGGGCTGGCGTCCTGCCAGCTGCTGAGTTCCAGCGATGGTGCGTTGAACCTGTCGCAAGAATCATTTCCGCTCTGCGCACCCGTCATCCGTCCGTGAAAATTATTGCCTTTCCGCGCGGAGGGGGTTCCCACCTCTCTTCTTTCTCGGCCGATACCGGTGCTGACGCGCTTAGTTTGGATACGGCGATCGATCCCAAATGGGCGAAGGAATCCATCCCGAGCAACGTGGTGCTACAAGGACATTTAGATCCTTTGGCATTAGTTGTTGGCGGCGTGGCGCAAACGAACGGCGTAAGAGAAATCCTCGCTGCTTATCGTGATCGGGCTCATATTTTTAATCTAGGCCACGGGATATTGCCCCAAACTCCAGTCGAACACGTCGAGGCTCTTCTTCGCCAGATACGCTCGCCAGAGGTTTGAAATGTATCTTTGGATTAAGACGCTTCATGTTCTTGCGGTAATTTCGTGGATGGCTGGGCTGCTCTATCTGCCGAGATTATTCGTATACCACTGTGATGCAGAGGTAGGATCGGTCCAGTCCGAAACGTTCAAGATCATGGAACGGCGATTGCTTCGGGGGATAATGAACCCCGCCATGATCGTGGCTTGGGCTAGCGGCCTTTGGATGGGGACGGAAAGTGGTTTCTTTCACGCAGGGTGGTTTAAAACGAAATTAGTTTTCGTCGTTCTCATGACTGTAACCCACATTTATTTCGTCGTATTACAAAATAGATTTTTTCATGACAAAAATAAAAACTCACAATTATTCTTTAGAGTTATAAACGAAGTTCCGACTATATTGATGATTTTCATTGTTTCAATGGTTATAATAAAACCGTAAACGTTTTCAACGTGGCGCGCGCTTCGCTAGAATTCGCTGCAACGTTCTCCGATGCATATTCAACCGACGCGCCGTTTCTGAGACGTTTCTCTGACAAAGTTCATAAATTCGTTGGATATGCTCCCAACGAACCCTTTCCGCCGACATAGGATTTTCAGGCGCATCGCCTGGGGCGACAACGTTGCAATTAAGCAAAGCATGGAATATTTCGTCAGCGTCTGCCGGTTTGGCAAGATAATCAAACGCCCCAAGCTTGATGGCGATGACGGCTGAGGAGATATTGCCATACCCAGTAAGAATAATTCCACGAGCATCGGGGCGTTTCGCTTTAAGTTCACTTATGACGTCCAGACCATTTCCGTCGGCGAGACGCATGTCGATAACAGCAAAGGCCGGCGCGGCGCTTTGCAGAGCCGCAAGGCCTTCCGCAACGGTTTCCGCCGTAGTGACCTGAAAACCGCGCAACGTCATGGCTTTGGTCAAACGATTCAAGAAGGGCTTGTCGTCGTCGACGATTAGCAATGTCTTGTCTCGTTGGAACAGCGCCGCTGCTTCATTAGGACGGGCATGCCCTTCCGATCGTGACGGTTCGTCCATCTTTTCCCCCTTCCGGGTCCAATCAAGCTATTCACTATCATATCGAGTCAAATATTTTCATCTGAATTTCTGAATTTATGTCCCGGAACCGCGCGTTCGAGCTGACGCGATCTTCGTTTATTGGATCAAGGAGGCTAGAGCGACCGCTATCGCAAGACGAGCGTTCCGTCAGGTGTCCGGGCTTTCGAACAGACGGCGCTCCCAGTCTAGCTGTATCTTTGCCCCGCCAATTTCACGGTTTGAAAATTTGATATGAGCTCCTGTTCGTTCCAGCAAAGTCTTAGCAATGAACACGCCGAGCCCCAGGCCCGAATGTTTGTCGCGTTTCATGCGACGGTCGGCGCGGCTGGTGACATAAGGATCGCCAATCCTGTTCGCGACTTCAATCGAAAAGCCTGGACCATCGTCGAGGATGACGATCCGAACAGAATCCACCGACCACAGAGCTTCAATGATCGTCGAAGTTTTAGCAAAATCAACGGCATTTTCGATGAAATTGCCAAGGCCGTAGATGATCGCAGGGTTTTGCGTCAGAAGAGGTTCGGCGCCTTCGCCTTTTGCATCGATTCGGATTTCCACAGACGGCTGCCTGTGGGGCTCGACAATCTGTTCCAGCAAAACACTAAGTTTACTTCGTCCGAAAGGCTGCTGGTCTTCAGTTGCAAGCGACGTTAATCGCCCGAGAATGGCCCGGCAACGTTTGACCTCCTGAGTCAGCAAAGTCAGGTCCTCTGAAAATTCGGGAGAAAAATCGGCGTTGCTCAACTCGCGCGTCACAAGCGCGATCGTGGCGAGCGGCGTTCCAAGCTCGTGCGCCGCCGCGGCGGCAAGTCCATCGAGCTGCGAAAGGTGATTCTCCCTTTCCAAAGCCAATTCCGTCGCAGTCAATGCCTGGCTTAAGGCGCGCGCTTCGCGGGCCACTCGCGAGGCATAAGCCCCAATAAAAGCGCTCGCGACGAGAATCGCCGTCCATAATCCAAATCTGTAAAGCAGAGGAAGGCTGACGGTTTGCCCATGATACCAAGGCAATGGCCAATGTTCGACGCCAAGGATGCTGGCTGCAAGCGCCGCCAGAACGCCAATTAATAGGATTTGTGGTATAGGAAGGGACATTGCCGCGATAGTCACCGGTGCAAGAAATAACATGGCAAAAGGATTTTCGAGTCCTCCTGTAAAATAAAGCAACGCAGCAAGTTGTAAAACATCGAAAGCTAACAGGGCCGTCGCTTGCTTATCCGTCAAACGCAAACTCTTCGGTGCTCGTAACTGAATAATAAAATTCAATAACGCTGAAATACCTATAACAAAAAAACAAATTTCTAGTGGTAGAGAAAACCGTAGAATAAATACGGTGATAAGTACCGTAAGTAACTGTCCTAATAATGCTAACCACCGTAACCTAGATAGAGTATCTATCCTTAATCGTCGGGCGTCTTGGCCAATTTCAAATCGATCGAGCGTCCGTTCCATCTAGGCGTAAAACTCCGTAATTCCGTCGTGCTGGCCAGGTAGACAGAACCTCAAATCGGGCCGAAATGATAGAGATCGGAGTCTAGGCAACCTGTTCTCTGGCCCTCTCCGCGCGCTTTCGATCGTTCGGGTCAAGAATGGCTTTGCGCAACCGTATCGATTTAGGCGTGACTTCAACGAGTTCGTCGTCCTCAATAAAGGCAAGCGATTTTTCCAGCGTCATGCGGATCGGCGGCGTCAGTTTGACGGCCTCATCCTTGCCTGCGGCGCGAACGTTGGTCAACTTCTTGCCTTTAAGCACATTGACTTCCAGGTCATTTTCGCGCGTGTGTTGGCCAACGATCATGCCGGGGTAAACCTTCCATCCCGGTTCGATCATCATCGGACCGCGATCTTCGAGGTTCCACATGGCGTAAGCCACCGCTTCGCCGGCGTCAGTGGAGATTAAGACCCCGTTGCGTCGGCGCGCAATGTCGCCTTTGTAAGGCGCATAATTGTGGAATACGCGGTTCAAGATCGCCGTGCCGCGCGTATCGGTAAGCAATTCTCCTTGATAGCCGATAAGGCCGCGCGTTGGCGCGTGGAAGACGAGACGGAGGCGGTTGCCGCCGGATGGTCGCATCTCCATCATTTCCGCCTTTCGCTCGGACATTTTTTGGACGACGACGCCAGAATATTCTTCATCGACGTCGATCATAACCTCTTCGATCGGTTCGAGCCGCGATCCGTCTTCACCCTTTTGGAAGACAACCCGAGGTCGCGAAATGCCAAGCTCGAAGCCCTCGCGGCGCATGGTTTCAATCAGTATCGCCAGCTGCAACTCGCCGCGACCCGAGACTATGTAGGAATCTGATCCCGGCGAGTCTTCGATCTTGAGAGCGACGTTCCCCTCCGCTTCCCGGTAGAGACGATCGCGGATCACGCGGCTGGTGACTTTGTCGCCTTCGGTGCCGGCGAGCGGTGAATCATTCACGAGGAAAGTCATCGAAAGAGTTGGCGGATCGATAGGTTGGGCCTGTAGGGGCTCGGTGACGTCGGGCGCACAGAGCGTGTCGGCGACATTGAATTTTTCGAGACCGGCAATAGCGACAATGTCGCCTGCCTCGGCCGCGTCGATCGGCTGACGTTCAATGCCGCGAAATGCAAGAATCTTCGAAATGCGTCCCTGTTCAATGACAGCGCCCGACCGGTCGAGAACCTTTACTGTTTGGTTGGGCCTAACCGAGCCAGAAAAAATGCGGCCGGTAATGATGCGGCCGAGATACGGATTGGATTCGAGCAAAGTGCCCAGCATGCGGAAGCCGCCGCTTTCGAGCTGGGGCTCTGGGACATGATCGAGAACAAGATCGAACAAGGCCGACATGTCCTTGGCCGGGACGTCCGGGCTTTCCGCCATCCATCCCTGTTTTGACGATCCGTAGAGAATGGGGAAGTCGAGTTGTTCGTCATCCGCATCCAAAGCAGCGAAGAGATCGAAAACTTCGTTGATCACCTGGCTTGGCCGTGCATCGGGCTTGTCGACCTTATTGATGGCGACGATCGGTTTGAGACCGATTTTCAGCGCCTTGCCAACAACAAATTTTGTCTGCGGCATAGGACCTTCCGCAGCATCGACCAAAACAATGGCGCCATCGACCATCGACAGAATGCGTTCGACCTCTCCGCCGAAATCGGCATGGCCGGGCGTATCGACAATATTAATGCGCGTGTCTTTCCAGACGATCGACGTGGCTTTCGCAAGGATGGTGATGCCGCGCTCTTTTTCGAGATCGTTGGAATCCATTACGCGCTCGGCGACACGCTGGTTTTCACGAAACGCGCCGGATTGACGAAGCAATTGATCGACCAACGTGGTCTTACCGTGGTCGACGTGGGCGATGATGGCGATATTGCGAAGTTTCATAGAGACCTGAATTTGGGTAGTCACCCGCCAAAAGCTGCAGACTTTCCGGAAAGGAAAGAGGTTGGGCTGAGGATCGATATCTTTCGTTGCAGCATGGCGGCTGGATATTGAACGAGCGGCTACGGCGCCGCCAAGTCGGATATGCGGAAGCATATGATTTACGGCCGTCGCCGCCAGGCGAGAAATTTATCAACGCCGAACTGGCGGATCAACGACCTGGCCGCAGCGGCGGACCGCGCTGCCTTGTCTAGGACGCGCCATGCTCTACAGGAAATAGTGAGAAGAGAAAACCGCAAACAAGAAGCGCGGGCGACAAGACGGCGTCATCTCTCGATTGCCGCAATTCGTCTCAAAGCGGAAATCGCTTGCTTTAGCCTGACGCGGCGTCGGGATTTGCGAGACCAGGATCGTCGTACAAACTGCTGCAGCGGCGCGCTCATAGGACCGCCGGCGACTGAACCGAATTACCGGCGGATCCTTAATTCCTGTTGCTGTGGCTCTTGCATCTGCCGCTTAGCTAGCGGAGCTGGCGGGCCGACTTCAAGGCAATTTCTGAACGAAGGAATCTTTCGACCTTCAGCCAATACCTGGACCGCGATCGGAACCTCGCCGAGCGATTCTTCATTCAGCTACGTATCTGGAGCCTAACTGCCGCCTTGAATTTCAGCGGGTTTTTCCTGCGTCGATCACATCCTCCAAAGTGCGCAGACCGGTTTGCGTGGCGTTGACGAGTACAGCCATATTTCCGGGCGCGTGCTGGTTTTTCCACATTTTGGTGTGGGCCAGAGGAATTTTCGTCCAGGGAAAAACTTCCGACATGCAAGGGTCGACGCGCCGGTCGACGACGAAATTATTGGCCGCCGCCGCTTGTTTTAAATGGGCGAAATGCGATCCTTGGATGCGTTTTTGACGCATCCAGACATAGCGGGCGTCGAAAGTTAGGTTGAAGCCGGTGGTGCCGGCGCAAAATACGACCATGCCGCCGCGCTTCACCACGAGGGTCGAGACGGGAAACGTCGCTTCTCCGGGGTGTTCGAAAACGATGTCGACGTCCTTCTTCCCGGTAATATCCCAGATCGCTTTGCCAAATTTGCGGGATTCCTTGAGCCATTCCGCATATTCGGGCGAATTGACCTTGGGAAGCTGACCCCAGCACTTGAATTCCTTGCGATTGATGACGCCTTTCGCCCCCAGGGAAAGGACATAATCGCGCTTGGATTCGTCCGAGATGATTCCAATCGCATTGGCGCCAGCCGCGGCAATGAGCTGAACGCCAAAAACGCCGAGGCCGCCGGAAGCGCCCCAGACGAGCACATTGTCCCCCGGCTTCAAGCGGTGCGGCTCATGACCGAATAACATGCGATAGGCAGTGGCGAGGGTCAGTGTGTAACAAGCGCTTTCTTCCCACGTCAGATGTTTGGGACGCACCATCAGCTGGCGGTCCTGCACGCGGCAGAATTGCGCGAACGAGCCATCCGGGGTCTCGTATCCCCAAATCCGCTGGGACGCAGAGAACATAGGATCGCCGCCGTTGCATTCCTCATCGTCGCCGTCGTCCTGATTACAATGGACGACAACCTCGTCGCCGACTTTCCAGCGCTTGACCTTGGAACCGACGGCCCAAACGATGCCTGCAGCGTCGGAACCGGCTATATGGAAAGGCTGCTTATGGACGTCCAGAACGGAAATGGGCTCGCCAAGAGCAGCCCAGACGCCATTGTAGTTGACGCCGGCGGCCATGACCAAGACCAGGACGTCATGACTGTCCAGCTCCCAGGTCGGAACGACTTCAAGCTGCATCGCCGATTCCGGTGGACCGTGCCTTTCCCTGCGGATGACCCAAGCATGCATGTTCTTGGGGACATGGCCCAAGGGCGGAATCTCGCCGATATCATACAAATCCTTCAGGACCGGCTCCTTTCCGGCATTAGCGCCGGTCGCCACTGGCGATTGAGTGTTCAACGCTGACTCCTGTCGTTGCTGGACCATTGCTTCTTGATAGCCCGAAACGAGAATGCGACATGAAAAAGTGAAATAGCTGATCCGCCTCGTGCGGCGCCACACAAAAAACTGCGTGGGGGAGACTAAACGAAAGCGGAAGGGTTGGTTTCACGTCTCTGTGCGGCAATATACATGTTATTGCGTCTTGGCGAGCAACGCCGAGATTTTTTATTTCATGCTAAAGTTGGCGCCTGTTTTGTTCCCGTCATGGCAGCCAGGCGATCCTTCGCCCAACCCTGGGCGAAATCATAGAGTTATTGGCTCCAAGCAGCTAATCTGCGCCGGGAGGCTGCCGCCTGATAGCCGATTGTGCTGTGCGGCAAAGTGAGGCAAAGCAATGGTCGAGCGAAAGCGCAGACCATAAGCTCAGCCGTCCCCCGCGCTGGTTAAGAGTGAGGCTCCCGATGACGAAGACAGCTTCCCAACGCGATAAGCCCTGGATTTTCCGCACCTATGCGGGCCATTCAACCGCGACGGAATCCAACAAACTATATCGCAGCAATCTCGCGAAGGGTCAGACAGGGCTCTCAATCGCCTTCGATTTGCCGACCCAGACCGGCTATGATTCCGATCATCCCCTTTCCCGCGGCGAAGTGGGCAAAGTCGGCGTGCCGATATCGCATCTGGGCGATATGAAAGCTTTGTTCGACGGTATTCCGATCGCGCAGATGAACACATCTATGACGATCAACGCCACGGCGCCGTGGCTCCTCTCGCTCTATATAGCCGCCGCCGACGCCCAAGGCGCGCCGCGCATGGCGCTGCAGGGAACGACGCAGAATGACATTATCAAGGAATATCTTTCGCGCGGCACTTATGTGTTTCCGCCCGGCCCGTCGTTGCGACTGACGAAGGACGTGATTTTATTCACTACCCGCGAAGTTCCGAAATGGAACCCGATGAATGTCTGCTCTTATCATTTGCAGGAGGCGGGGGCGACGCCGGTTCAGGAATTATCCTATGCTTTGGCGACCGCCGTCGCCATTCTCGATACGGTGAAAAAATCCGGCCAAGTTTCGGAGGCCGACTTCGGCGAGGTTGTCGGCCGGATTTCCTTTTTTCTCAACGCCGGCATGCGATTTGTCACCGAACTCGCCAAAGTGCGCGCCTTTACCGAATTGTGGGACGAGCTCACCCGTGATCGCTATGGCGTCACGGACCAGAAATACCGGCGTTTCCGCTATGGCGTTCAGGTCAATTCGCTTGGGCTTACCGAACAACAGCCGGAGAATAACGTTTATCGCATATTGATCGAGACCTTGGCGGTAGTGCTATCGAAAAAGGCGCGCGCCCGCGCCGTGCAATTACCGGCCTGGAACGAAGCTTTGGGTCTCCCCCGTCCGTTCGACCAGCAATGGTCGCTGCGCCTGCAGCAAATCCTCGCTTACGAGACCGACCTGCTCGAATATGGGGATTTGTTCGACGGCAGCGTGGAACTGACGAAAAAAGTCAATGAGCTCAAGAAAGAGGCGCTCGCCGAGCTTGCCGCCATCGACGCCATGGGGGGCGCTGTGGCTGCGGTCGAAAGCGGATATTTGAAGTCGAAATTAGTCGAATCGAACTCGCGGCGTCTCGAAGCCATTGAGGCGGGCGAGCAAATCGTCGTCGGCGTCAATAAATTCGTTGAAAGCGAACCATCGCCTTTGACGACGGGCGAAGGGGCTATCCTTGTGGTGCCCGAACGTGTCGAAGACGAGCAAATTGAGCGTCTTAAGTCATGGCGTGCGAAACGCAATGGAAAGGCGGTCGAGAAAGCCTTGGCGGAATTGCGCGCCGCGGCTCAGGAGGAACGCAATATTATGGAGCCGTCGATCGCTGCGGCCAAAGCCGGCGTCACGACTGGTGAATGGGGCCGAACACTGCGCGAGGTTTTCGGCGAGTTTCGCGCTCCAACTGGCGTCGGGGTCAGCGCCCGACAGGCTGGCGGGTCACTTGATCCCGTGCGCTCGGAGGTCGAGCGAGTTTCTAGGAAAATCGGCCGGCGGGTCAAATTCCTGGTCGGAAAGCCGGGTCTCGACGGTCACTCCAACGGCGCCGAACAGATTGCGGTGCGCGCTCGCGACGCCGGCATGGAGGTAGTTTATGAAGGCATCCGCCTGACCCCGGCGGAAATCGTCAATACTGCGCTGGAAGAAGGCGTTCACGTCATCGGTCTGTCTATTCTCTCGGGTTCGCACGTGCCATTGGTGCGCGATGTTTTGGCTCGCATGAAGGTGCAAGGTATGTCGGATGTCCCCGTCGTCGTCGGCGGCATCATTCCGCCTGAAGACGAAAAACTGCTTCTGTCTGAAGGGGTTGCGGCGGTCTATACGCCCAAAGATTACGAGATCAACGCCATCATGGCCGATATCGTCCGCATTGTTGAGGATCGTGGCTGCAACGCCTGATTTCGTTGAACTGCGATTGCAAGCCTCGGGCGCCTTTGCCACAACAGTCAGACGCTGTTTTTTGATTCGCGCGGGGCTCAATCATGTCGGCAGGCGCCTGCACTCATGGAGTGGATACGGGATTTGTCGCGCTAGGCTTCGTAAAGGTCGCGGCGCTTGGCGTTCTTCAGGGCATTACCGAACTTATGCCCATTTCTTCGACCGCGCATATGCGCGTCGTTCCCGCATTATTGGGATGGCGTGATCCGGGTTCAGCCTTTTCGGCGGCAATGCAAATGGCCGCCCTCGCGGCGGTCGTTTCCTATTTTTGGAGCGATGTCAGAGGACTGGTTTTCGGTTCAATTGACGCTTTACGCCGCCGCGATTTTGGCGATTGGCAGTTTCGTTTCAGCACATGGATTGTGCTCGCGACGCTTCCAATCGTCATTTTCGGAACCTTATTGTCCAAATGGCTCAACGCCTGTGGCTCGCCTTTGCGGACGCTGCCGGTCATTGGCGTCGCCTGCATCGTCATGGGGCTCCTCTTGGCCGTGGCGGAGAAATTTTGTTCACACAAACGAACCCTCGATAATGTCTCGCTTAAGGACGCAATGTTGGTTGGATTGGCGCAAGTTGGCGCGTTGATTCCCGGCGTTTCGCGTTCCGGCTCAACCTTGACCGCCGCTTTTTTTCTCGATCTGGAACGCGACGAAGCCGCGCGTTTTTCCTTTATTCTCGGATTGCCGGCGATATTTGGCGCTGGCGTCAAAGAACTATACGAGCTTCACAAAGCGCATTTATCGGCCCATGGCTGGATGATCCTCGGCGTTGGCATTGTCGTGGCGTCTATTTCCGCCTTTGTGGCGATCTGGGGTCTTATGCGGATTTTGGAAAGATTTGCCGCTTGGCCATTCGTTGTCTACCGAATTCTCCTTGGCGTCTTCTTGCTGGGCGGAGTGGCTGTAGGGTGGTTGCATTAAGAGAGGCGACCGAAAGCCGCCCCTCCCGATTTCAGTTGAGAAACGCCGGCGCTGGCTCGGCGTCGCCGTGATCGCGGCCGACTGGAGCGCCATCTATCATTAGAACCCCGTCTTTTGCCGCAATTTTAACGGTCTGACCTTCGCCGACCTCGCCGTCGAGAATCTTTTCCGCCAGCGGATCCTGCACATTTTTCTGGATCACCCGTTTCAATGGACGGGCGCCATAGGCGGGGTCATATCCTTTATCGGCCAACCACTTGCGCCCACTATCCGTAAGGTCCAGCTCAATCTTGCGATCCTCCAGCAGGCGAGAGAGCCGCTTGAACTGGATGTCGACGATGGCGCCCATATCCTCTCGCCGCAGGCGATGGAACAGGATGATCTCATCGACGCGGTTCAAGAATTCGGGGCGGAAATGGGAGCGGACAACCTGCATCACTTCGTCATGCACGGCCGACGAATCCTCGCCCTCCTTTTGCATCACAAGAAATTCCGAGCCGAGATTCGAGGTCATGATGATGACGACGTTGCGAAAATCCACCGTCCTCCCTTGGCCGTCGGTGAGGCGTCCATCGTCCAAAACCTGCAGCAAAACGTTGAAGACGTCGGGATGGGCTTTTTCGATCTCGTCGAACAGCACGACTTGATAAGGCCGCCGCCGGACCGCTTCAGTCAACGCGCCGCCTTCTTCGTAACCGACATAGCCCGGAGGCGCGCCGATCAGCCGCGAGACGGAATGTTTTTCCATATATTCCGACATATCGAGCCTGACCATGGCCGTTTCGTCGTCGAACAGGAAGGCGGCCAGTGCTTTGGTGAGTTCCGTCTTGCCGACGCCCGTGGGGCCCAGAAACATGAAGGAGCCGATCGGCCGGTTGGGATCCTGCAGGCCCGCGCGCGCCCGACGCACGGCAGTGGCGACCGCAGCCACCGCCTCCTTCTGCCCAACCACGCGACGGGCAAGCTCCTCTTCCATCTTTAAGAGTTTAGCTCGCTCGCCTTCCAACATTTTGTCGACCGGCACTCCGGTCCAACGCGAAACGACTTGCGCGATATGGTCGGGGGTCACGGCTTCGTCCACCAGAACGTCGCTGGTCTTGGCCTCAGTCTCGGCGAGATTGCGCTCAAGTTCTGGAATCACGCCATAGGTAAGCCGGCCGGCTTCGGAAAAGTCGCCCTTACGCTGAGCTATGAGCAATTCATTGCGCGCCGATTCCAGCTGCTCTTTCATCTTTTGCGCCGCGCCGAGCTTGTCCTTTTCCGCCCGCCATCGAGACGTCAATTCGGAAGATTTCTCACTCAGATCGGCCAGTTCGGCCTCGAGCCGTTTGAGACGGTCCTGCGAAGCCTTGTCGGTCTCCTTCTTGAGCGCTTCTTGCTCGATCTTCAGTTGAACGATCCGGCGGTCGTATTCGTCCAGTTCCTCAGGCTTCGAATCGACTTGCATCCTTAGCCGCGACGCAGCTTCGTCGACAAGGTCTATGGCCTTGTCAGGCAGAAAACGGTCGGAAATATAGCGATTGGACAAGACGGCCGCCGCGACCAGAGCCGAATCGCTCATGCGCACCCCGTGATGCAGTTCATATTTTTCCCTGAGACCGCGCAAAATCGAGATGGTGTCCTCGACAGTCGGTTCGCTGACGAAAACCGGCTGAAAGCGGCGAGCTAAAGCCGCGTCTTTTTCAACATGCTTGCGGTATTCGTCGAGCGTGGTCGCCCCCACGCAATGCAACTCGCCGCGCGCCAAGGCAGGTTTGAGCAGATTGGAGGCGTCCATCGCGCCATCCGCCTTACCCGCGCCGACGAGCGTATGCATTTCGTCAATGAAAAGAATGATTCCGCCTGCCGCCGCCGTCACTTCATTGAGCACGGCTTTGAGACGCTCCTCGAATTCGCCACGATATTTGGCTCCGGCGATCAGCGCGCCCATGTCCAGGGCCAGGAGGCTTTTGTCGCGCAAGCTTTCAGGCACGTCGCCATTGACGATGCGCAAAGCCAAACCTTCGACAATGGCGGTCTTGCCGACGCCCGGCTCGCCGATGAGGACGGGGTTATTCTTGGTGCGGCGGGAAAGAACCTGAATGGTGCGACGGATCTCTTCGTCGCGACCGATGACAGGGTCGAGCTTTCCCTCGCGCGCCGCCTCGGTCAGGTCGCGCGCATATTTCTTCAAGGCGTCATAGGCGTTTTCGGCAGAGGCGGAATCCGCGGTCCGACCTTTGCGCAAATCTTCGATGGCCTTATTTAGTCCCTGTGCATTGGCTCCGGCTGCGGCGAGGATCTTGCCCGCGTCGCTATCCTTTTCCATGGCGAGAGCGAGCAGAAGCCGCTCAACCGTTACGAAAGAATCGCCGGCCTTCTGCGCAATCTTCTCCGCGTTGTCGAAAAGCCGCGCCGTGGCGGGGGCGAGATAAAGCTGACCGGCGCCGGAGCCTTCCACGCGAGGCAGTTTGGCCAGCGATATTTCGCACTGCTGGAGCGCTTCGCGCGAACGCCCTCCGGACTTGTCAATAAGGCCGGCGGAAAGTCCTTGATCGTCTTCAAGAAGAACCTTGAGGAGATGCGACGGCGTAAATTGTTGATGGCCTTCGCGGATCGCCAAGGATTGCGCCGACTGCACAAAGCCACGCGCGCGTTCGGTGAATTTCTCGAAATTCATGTCAGTCCTCCAAGCCCGCGACAATCTCCCTGCGGCGAGATTGTCGCGTCCTACCGATTTGGCCCCATTCGGCAGCCACGGCGTTGATATGGGAACGCCTTGGAAAGTTGAAAAGGCGCTACGGCATAAAGGGTGTCTTGGGGGCGAGGGAGCAGAATCCAAAAAAACGGCGCCGTGAGGCGCCGCTGACGTCCGGGACGACGATTTCAGTCGGTCGAATTCGTCTCTGCCAAAGGCGGAGCGTCTCCGCTTTCCAGCGCCGTATCGGGGCGCGGCCGCCGGCGACGGCGAGGACGCAGATGGAAGCGGTTCTCATCTCCACCCCCATCAGGTCCCCCGTCAAATTCCGAGGGCTGCGCCGATGAAGCGGCGGGCGCGGAAAGAGCGTCCATTCGCGAGCCAGCTTGCGGAGGCGAGGACGGATCCGTCGCGCTAGGCGCTGCGGAAGCGGCAGGAATGCGCGTCGGAGCGGTGATGAAAGAGGGCAAGACCGAGTTCATCGCGTCAAATTCGACACGTGGCTGCTCCTGGCCGCTAGGGCTCGGGTCGTTGCGCGACTGCTGATCACGAAATCGGTTGCGACCCTGGCTATGTTGACGGTCTCCGCTCGGGCGTTCGCCTTGCGCACCGAAGCGCCGTTCGGGGCGCGGTTGTCTATCTTGACGATCGCCGACAGGGTTCAGGCCACGGTCATTGTTTCTTTCTTGACGATCCGACCTCTCGCCCTGACGCTCATTACCTTCTGAGGCAAAATTCGGACGATCTAAATAAGGCTGCGGCTGACCGCCATATCCCATCGGCCCACCGTTCTGCTGTGGCGCCTGAAAGGAGGTGTTTTGCGTGGCTCTTTCGAAGGGCGAAGCGAAACGATCCGGCGCCGCGCCAAGATCGTCATCTTCGTCGCTTTCGTCCAATTCTTCGCTGCTTCGGGCGTAGCCCATATGTGCTTGTTGTTGAGCAGTCTGCGCTGCCGCGATCAAGCGAAAATAATGTTCTGCATGTTGCAAATAATTCTCGGCTCCCACGGGATCGCCGGAAGAATGGGCGTCACGCGCCAATTGCAAATATTTTTCGGCGATATGCTGGGCGGTGCCACGGATCTTTACGTCGGGACCGTTCGACTCGTAGGTCCGCGTCAAAGGGTTGGGACCTTTACGATTGCTACGACCACGCATGCGCTTGTTTTGACCAGGTCTCATCGACAATCCCTGAAAGATGTTGAACCGCCGGCGACCGAGGTCGCCGACACATGGCGGCATTCATGCCTTCTGCGAATGACCATGGCGCGGCAATCTTAGCCTTTTCGGCTTACCGACTATGTTTACGATCTTCCCGCTGGCTCGTCTTCCGTCAGACAGTAACATTGCGGGAACGAGCGAATCGCGCCAAGTCGCTCTTCTTCGGGTTTGGAGTCACGTCGCCTGACGACGCCGCCGCAAGCGAAACCGCTTGGCCCCCAACCATGCTGCGATGAAATGAAGCGCAACCAGCTATTTGCTGAGACCTAGAATAGACGGTTTTTTTTGTCAAGCCAAGCGCAAACTCGCGGAAAAGCGCGAGAAGGCAACCAAGTGCGGACTTATAGCGCCTCAATTGCAACGACTCGATCCCGCAACCCACAGTCCTGAAATTTTTGGGCGCCGCCCAAGCCCGTTTCGGATAGAATGTGAGTGACGTCGGCAGCTTGGCGCCAGCCGATTTCGAAACAGGCGATGCTCCCGCGTCGCACCAAATGGCCGAGATCGCGAGCTATCCGCCGATATGCGTCGAGGCCGTCGGCTCCTCCGGAGAGGGCCAGGATGGGGTCGAAAGCAACTACCTCGCGCTCCAACGTCATCACCTCCCACTCGGCTATGTAGGGAGGGTTGGAGACGATCAGATCGAATTGACCGCGGACGGCTTGCGTCCAATCGCCGCAAACAACCGCGGACCGTTGAGAAAGCCCACAATTTGAAAGATTTTGACGCGCCATGGCGCAGGCGGCCGGCGAGATGTCGAGGCCGACGCCAAAAGCGTCCGGGCGCGCGTCGAGCAGCGCGCACAATATGGCCCCCGAGCCGGTTCCCAGATCGAGAATACGTGGGCCGGTGAATTTTTTTTCTTCGAGCAGGCAGAGCGCCGCATCGACCAGGGTCTCGGTGTCCGAGCGAGGGTCGAGCACATCCGGGCTGATACCGAGGCTCAGACCATAGAAGGCGCTATGCCCGAGGATGCGGCTCAGGGGTTCGCCGGCGCAACGTCGTGCGGCAAGTTGACGCAGCGCAGCCGCAGCGTCTTTGCTCAGACGCGTCTCGCTCTGAGACAGGAGCTGGAGCGATGTGAGGCCAGTTGCTTCTTCGAGCAAAAGACGAGATTCGAGCGTTGCGGGCTCTTTTCCCGCAGCCGCGAGCGCCTCCGTCAGCTTTCTCCGCGTCTGGGCCAAAGTTTCGGCCGCCGTGAAAGTGAGCAATGCGTCACCCAGGTTCAAACTCCCAGCGCCTTGCCAAGCACACGCGTAAGCCGTGCGGCAAAATCGCCGGCGTTTTGCGGTGCTTCGCCGTCCATCATCCTCGCTTCATCGAAAAGAAGCCAGATGGCGTCATCGAGAAGCCCTTTGTCGTCCGTTGTGGCTTGCGATTCGAGCGCCATTACCAGAGGATGAGAAGGATTGATTTCCAGGATCGGTTTCAAGCCTCCCGGAACTTGGCCATGCGAGGCGAGAATTTGCTGCAAACGCAGGTCGGGGCCGAATTCCGGCGCGACAAGACACGCCGGGCTTTCCAAAAGACGGTCCGAAACACGAACGTCCTCGACGACAGCCTCCAACGTTTGTTTGGCGAGAGCGACAAAAACCGCGGCCGCCGCCGCGTTTTGCGGCTCAGGATTATGACCCTCGATGAAGTCGATGGATTTGATATCGGCGGCGCCTTGGGTCGCCGACTTGAACGGCTTGCCATCGTAACCGACAGCAGTCTGGACCCAGAACGCATCAACGGGATCAGACAACAGTAAAACTTCCACGCCTCGGGCGCGAAAACCTTCAAGCTGCGGACTTGCGGCAATGCGCTCAGCTCCTTCGCCGACAAGATAATAGATGGCGGTCTGGTTGGGCCGCATCGCGGCGACATATTCGGCTAGCGATCGTTTTGCCTTGTTTTCCGCAGTTGTGGAAAAACGCGCCATTTTGAGCAGGATGTCGCGCCGTTCCGGGTCCTCATAGAGGCCCTCTTTCAATACGGCGCCGAAGTTATTCCATATTTCTCCGAATTTTTCGGCGTCCGTCTCAGACAATTTCGTGATTTCCTGCAATAACCGATTGGCGACCCCTTTCCTGATTGCCGTGAAGAGGTGGCTCTGCTGCACCATTTCGCGAGAAACATTGAGCGGCAGATCTGGCGAATCAACCACGAGACGGATGAACCGGAGATAGCCAGGAAGGATATCGGCATCTCGGGCGATCAGGACGCGGCGTGAATAAAGTTTAGATCGATTTTTTCGCGCTGGATCGAATAAATCAAACGGGCGTGATCCCGGTACGAAGGCCAAGACGGAATATTCCGCCCTCCCTTCAGCGCGCCAATGCACAGTTAAGGCGGGTTCGTCGAATTGACCGGCAAGATCTTGGTAAAAGTCCTTGTATTGATCCTGCGTAACTTCATTCTTGTTTTTTGCCCAGAGCGCGGCGCCTTCGCTGACCCGCTTCGGCTCAGCTCCGGGTTTTTCGATCAAATCAATCGGTGTGGCGACTGCGCTCGAATGCTCGCTAATGATCGATTCGACCTTGCGCGCCTCCAGATAGCCTTTCGATTCCGCGTTTAGATGCAAAATGACGCGCGAACCATGCAGGGGCGCGCGCTCCACGTCTAAGGAAGCAATTTCATAGTCGCCTTTGCCGTCGGAACTCCAACGCCAGGCATGATTTTCGCCAGCGCGTCGAGTCTCGACGACCACTTGGTCCGCCACCATGAATGCTGAATAGAAGCCGATGCCGAACTGACCGATCAACTCCGCCGCGACATTTTCTGGTCCCTGTATTTTCTCGAGGAAAGCGCGTGTTCCCGAATTAGCAATTGTTCCCAAAGCGACGGCGAGATCACTCCTCGACATGCCGATCCCATTGTCTTCGATGCTCAAAGTCCCGGCGTCGGGATCGAGGGCGACGCGGATGCCGAAAGGCGCGCCATCACTGATAAGGTTGGGATCGCCATTTGCTTCGTAGCGCAATTTCTCGCAGGCATCCGCGGCGTTCGAGATCAATTCACGCAAGAAAATATCGCGATCGGAATAAATCGAGTGCACCATGAGGTGCAGCAGGCGCGCCACATCGGCTTGAAAAACATGCCGTTCGCCCGTCATTGCCTCAGCTTCGCCGTCCATTTCCTTCACCCTTGCCCTTCTATGGTTCTTGTCGGTCGAATTCGGATTCGGGTCGCAATATTGCGGCGCGGACTTTGCCTTTCAAGGTGGAGCGATATGAAGGATTTTGTTTCGACCGGCAATCATCCGATCTTCGCATCTTCGATGCGAAAGCGTTTTTAACCCCGGATTTCGCCGGCTATGCGGGAAAATGCAAGAGATACACGCCTATAGCGCGAATGAGCCGATCGGAAGATTCCGATCGGCTCAAGGTCAAGAGGTTCGCGCATTTACTCCCAGAAAAGCCGTGCAGGCTGGGGGGCTTAGTCAACACGGCCGGAACCGGTGCGGAAGCCTCCGACGCGAGTCTTTTTGAAACGTCACTTGAGCAGACAAAGGGCGGCATAGAGGCGGAAATGTGGCTTATCGATTTGAGTCTCCAATAAAAAATGCTTGCAACAGCGCGACGGCCTCGTGACGCGCCCGCAACTTTCAGCGCTTGCGCTGGAAATGGAACCGCGCCATCATCCGCTTCGAACCTTTGCGAGCGAAGTTTGGCGCTTGAACGACGATCGAGCCAATCCGGATCTTCAGATACTGCGCTTGCCGCCACCTCGGGCGGAACAGGTTCTGTCGGGAAACGTGGTTGGCTTTGACCGGTGCGAACTGCAAGCGATCTTCAATCTTTACGGTCGTATGGTCGCAAAAGGCTTATGGCGGGACTATGCGGTCGATTTCTCGCCGACGCGCGCCATATTCTCAATTTTTCGGCGAAATGGCGAACTCGCATATTATCAAATCGTAAAGGAGCCAAAAGCAGCGCGGCGACAAGGAGTCTATCTGATCGTTATGCAATCGGGCCTGATCATGAAACGTGGCTCAGATTTGCTGCGACTCCTGGCAGCGCTCGAGAAGACGCCCAAACTCATATCGTTGTGACGCCTGTCACAATTTGCGCAAAGCCACTTGCTCGATTCGATGGCTCGAACCTTTGGTTAGAATCAAACTGGCGCGCGCCCGGGTGGGCAGGATATTTTCGTGCAGATTACGCAAGTTTATGCGCTTCCAAATGCTGCGGGCGGCTTCTTCCGCCTCCGCATCGGAGATTTCGGCAAATTTCCTGAAATAGGACCGTGGATCGCGAAAGGTCGTCGACCGCAGCCGCATGAATCGCGACACATACCATTTTTCTAACTGATCTTCGTCGGCATGAAGATAGACGGAAAAATCAAAGAAATCCGAGATGAACGAGGTTTCCTTTCCATCGCGCGGCAAGCGGCTGGGCAGCAGCACATTGACGCCTTCGACAATGAGAATGTCCGGACGATCGACGCTGATTGTCTCGTCCGGGATAACGTCATAGGTCAGATGGGAATAGATAGGGGCTTCGACATGGCCGCGTCCCGCCTTGACGTCGGACAAAAAGCGCAAGAGTCGGGCGCTATCATAGCTTTCCGGGAATCCCTTGCGATCCATCAAATCGTCTCGCTCAAGCTGAGCGTTGGGCAGCAGAAAACCGTCGGTTGTTACGAGGTCTACCTTCGGTGTATTGGGCCAGCGCGATAGCAGAGCCTGAAGAACGCGTGCAGTGGTGGACTTGCCGACCGCGACCGAGCCGGCGACGCCAATAATATAGGGCACCTTTCCGTCGACCGCGCCAAGGAATCGTTGTGTCGCCTTGAATAACCCCTGAGTCGCGGCGACGTAAAGCGCGAGAAGCCGTGAAAGCGGCAAGTAGATGGCGATAACTTCTTCCAACGATATGGGATCGTTTATTGATTGAAGTCGCTTAAGGTCTTCGACGGACAGGGTTAGCGGCGTGTCGGCCCGCAATTGCGCCCATTCGTCACGCGTAAAATGCCGAAAGGGCGAGAGGCTTATTTCGGCCGCATCGCTTGCGGGGTCGCTACCCAATTGCCGAACAGGCTCAACCAAGGGCGTCTCCGAGACCCGTTGGGCTCCCTATTGCGGACGGGAGGCTTTTTCCTGAAGGCCCGACTGCTGCGTCCGCCGGGCCAACTCGTCGATGACATCCTGCAACGGAACGCCGCCATCTTGAAGCAAGACCAATAGATGATAAAGCAGATCGGCGGCTTCCATTTTCAAACCGCTGCGATCTCGCGCTACTGCGGCTATGGCCGCCTCGAAGGCTTCTTCGCCGAATTTCTTGGCGATTCGCTCCGTTCCGGAATCGAGCAGGCTGCGCGTATAGGATTCATCGGCCAAGGCGCCGGCGCGCTGGGCGATGAGCCTCGCGAGCGAGTCGAGAGTGAATGGTTCAGTCATCGAACGAGCTTCCGTTCATCAGGCGGCCGGATCGAGACGCACGGGTAGGCCGGCCTTGGCCATATAGGCTTTGGCTTCACCGATGCTATATTCGCCAAAATGAAAGATGGAAGCGGCGAGAACGGCGCTGGCGTGGCCGTCGCGCACGCCTTCGACCAGATGGTCGAGAGTTCCAACTCCACCTGAGGCGATGACGGGAATGGATACCGCATCTGCGATCGCTCTGGTTAATTCTATGTCGAAGCCTGATTTGGCCCCGTCGCGATCCATAGAGGTCAAAAGAATTTCGCCGGCGCCCAACTCTGTGACCTCTTTAGCATAGGCGATTGCGTCAATGCCGGTCGGGCGTCGTCCGCCATGGGTGAAAATCTCCCAGCGACCGGCAGCGACGGCTTTGGCGTCGATCGCCACAACAATGCATTGACTGCCGAATTTTTCCGCTCCCCGCCGGACGAAATTGCGATCGTGGACCGCCGCGGTCATGATCGACGCCTTATCAGCGCCCGCTAGCAGTAAATTGCGTATGTCGTCGAGCGTGCGAACGCCGCCGCCAACCGTGAGGGGCATGAAACAGACCTCCGCCGTGCGACGCACCACGTCGAGCAGCAGGCCCCGCTCTTCATGGCTGGCTGTGATATCGAGAAAGCACAATTCGTCGGCGCCGGCCGCGTCATAGGCTATGGCGCATTCGACGGGATCGCCAGCGTCGCGCAAATTGACGAAATTGACGCCCTTGACCACCCGTCCGTCCTTGACGTCAAGGCAAGGAATTACGCGCGTCTTCAGCAATACATTCTCCCGGGTCCTATATTCACTTACGAAGCCGCGCGCTTCGCATTGATGAGATCGAGCGCTTTCTTCGGGTCAAGCCGGCCGTCATAAAGGGCGCGGCCGCTGATCGCTCCCGCCAGCCGGGCGCAATCGGGTTGCAGTAGCCGCTCAATATCTGCGATGGAAGCGAGACCGCCCGACGCGATGACGGGAATAGAAAGGGCTTCGGCGAGGGCGAGGGTCGCCTCGATATTCAGTCCCTTCAATATGCCGTCGCGCGATATATCGGTGTAAATGATCGCCGCTACCCCCGCGTCTTCAAAACGCCTGCCGAGTTCGATCGCCGTCAGTTCCGACGATTTGGCCCATCCGTCCACAGCCACTTTCCCATCGCGCGCATCAATTCCGACGGCGATCTGCCCGGGATAACGCCGCGCCGCTTCTCGGACGAGAACGGGATCGCGCACGGCTGCGGTGCCGATGATGACGCGCTCTATGCCTTTGCCGAGCCAGGCTTCGATGGCGTTCATGTCGCGTATGCCCCCGCCGAGTTGCGCAGGCATTCGGGTCAGGGCGGCAAGAATGGCTTCGACCGCGCCGGCGTTCATCGACTTGCCAGCAAATGCGCCGTCAAGATCGACCAAATGAAGGTATTCAAAGCCCTGCCCTTCGAAAATCAACGCCTGCGCGGCGGGATCGTCGTTGAAAACGGTCGCCTGCGCCATATCGCCGCGCACAAGACGAACGCATTGGCCGCCCTTTAGATCGATCGCCGGAAAGAGAATCACGGACGCCACCGCAGAAAGTTGGAAATAAGTCGCAAACCCAATTTCTGGCTCTTTTCAGGGTGAAACTGGACGCCGACGATCGTGTCGCGTCCGACGATGGCCGTCAAAGCCGAGCCATAATCGGTCGTAGCCACCAGATCGTCGGGGTTGGCGACCCGAAGATGGTAAGAATGGACGAAATAGGCGTGAAGTCCTTCGTCCCCGGTCGGAATGTCTTGCAACACGGCGTGCGGACGAGTCAAAGAGAGATTATTCCATCCCATATGCGGAATTTTCAGGTTCGGATCTTTGGGTTCGATCGGCGCAACCTCTCCGGCGATCCATCCAAGGCCCGGCGTCACGCCGTGCTCAAGCCCGCGTTCGGCCAGTAATTGCATCCCGACGCATATGCCGAGAAAGGGCGCGCCGCGCTTTTCCACCGCTTCGGTCATGGCTTCCACCATGCCGTTCATCGCGAGCAGACCGCGCCGACAATCAGCAAAAGCGCCCACGCCGGGCAAGACCACCCGATCGGCGCGCCGGACCTCATTGGGATCACTGGTGACAAGGATTGGCGTCGCCAGCGCGGCTTCACGAGCGGCCCGTTCGAACGCTTTTGCCGCGGAATGCAGATTGCCTGAGCCATAATCGATGATGGCGACGCTCAATTTCCCGTCTCCCGGGGGGGAAATAAGCCGAGGAAGTCAGCTTCGCCCGTGGTCGCTTTCGGCGAGTCGCCGGGGTCGACAGGCGCGCGCGCCATTTGCGCGCCAAAGGGGGGCGGTTTGCCTCCGAATTTAGGGCGACGCCTGAAATAGAAGCGCTCAGCTTCTGCAAGTGACCTGCCAAGCGCCAGCCCTTGCAATAGAAATCCGGATCGGGCGAGGCGCGCTTCGTGGAACCGGTCGGCCTCAAACCCAAAGGCGAGGGCTCCGAGCGCATAAATCGAAACGACCAAATTCACTCTCAAATGGCCGAAAAAGGCGGCGCAGGCGACCACAAAAACCCAAAACAGCCAAAGCGCGAAGGCAAGCCACAGCCTTTGCCGCATCGCCCAGAACGGCGTGAGCAGGAAAGCCCCCCAACTAAATCCCTGCGGCACCAGCTCTGCTTTATCGGCGGCGGCCAGCGGCGCCTGATTGGGCGGAAGGAAGACTGCATATAGCCGCATAACGATTCCTGGCCGAGTTTAAAGCGTTCCTTTGGTGGAAGGAACGCGGTCGCCCTGGCGCGGATCGACGGTGAGAGCGGATCTCAGGGCGCGCGCCACGCCCTTAAAGCAGGTTTCCGCAATGTGGTGACTATTTAATCCGTACAGCGTCTCGATATGAAGGGCCATGGCGGCGTTCTGCGCGAAAGCCTGAAAGAACTCGCGCACCAGTTCGGTATCGAACTCGCCAATTCTGGCTTGCGGGAAATGGGTGCGGAAAACCAGAAACGGTCGCCCTGAAACATCGACGGCAACACGTGTCATGGTTTCATCCATCGGCAGGCAGACGTCTGCATAGCGCATGATTCCGCGGGAATCGCCGAGGGCTTTGCGCAGAGCCTGGCCGAGAACAATGCCGACGTCTTCGACGGTGTGATGCTGGTCGATATGGAGGTCGCCTTTAGCCGCAACTTCGATGTCCATCAGGGAATGGCGAGCAAGCTGATCGAGCATATGGTCAAAAAAACCGATTCCGGTCGCAATCTTGCCGAGCCCCGATCCGTCGATTGTCAATTTCACGGAAATGTCGGTTTCTTTTGTCTTGCGCTTGATTTCAGCCTGGCGCGTCATCTTTCTTTCCCTTGCCCTGCGGCTGGGTGGCTTGTAGCAAAAGTCACGTCCATTCGCCACTGTTCGATGCGCCCGCCTTGTATCGGCGACGGCGGCGCAATAGATGCGCTGGCAAAGACTGAACGATTCGTTCCCCGCCGGAAAGCTGCGCATGACCGATCAACAGAATCATTCTTCCATGCACGCGACGACCATTGTTCTGGTTCGCAAGGGCGGCAAGACCGTGATTGCGGGGGATGGCCAGGTGAGCCTCGGTCAGACGATCATCAAGGGCAATGCGCGCAAGGTGCGACGCCTGGGCAAAGGCCAGGTCATAGTTGGTTTCGCCGGCGCCACCGCCGACGCATTCACCCTATGCGAACGACTCGAAGCCAAGCTCGAGCAATATCCGGGCTCGCTCTTGCGCGCTTGCGTGGAACTCGCCAAAGACTGGCGAACAGATCGTTATTTGCGCCGGCTGGAGGCGATGATGCTGGTGGCGGACAAGAACGCGGCCCTGGTCCTTACCGGAAACGGGGACGTGTTAGAGCCAGAACAGAGTGCTGATGGAGCCGTCATGGGGATCGGTTCCGGCGGGAATTATGCTCTGGCCGCCGGGCGCGCTTTGCTGGATTCTTCGCTGGAAGCGGAAGCAATCGCCCGGCGCGCCCTTCAGATAGCCGCAGAAATCTGCGTCTACACCAATACCAATATTATTGTCGAAAGCGTCGAATCGCTTTGATCAACAGAAATCCAGCTCCAGGCGCGAGTGCATGACCGACCTTTCTCCACGCGAAATTGTTTCAGAGCTTGATCGTTTCATTGTCGGCCAAAAGGAGGCGAAGCGGGCGGTGGCGATCGCGCTCCGCAATCGGTGGCGGCGTCTGCGACTCGAAGGATCGATGCGCGAGGAGGTCTTGCCGAAAAACATTCTGATGATCGGCCCTACGGGCTGCGGAAAGACCGAAATCGCCCGCCGCCTGGCGCGTCTCGCCAATGCGCCCTTTCTCAAGGTCGAGGCGACCAAATTTACCGAAGTTGGTTATGTCGGCCGCGATGTCGAGCAGATCGTGCGCGATTTGGTTGAAATCGGCATTTCCTTGGTGAAGGAGGGCAAACGCAAGGACGTGACGGCGCGGGCGCAACTGGCCGCGGAAGAGAGAATCGTCACGGCTTTGGTCGGAACCAACGCCAGTCCGGCCACCCGAGATTCTTTTCGGAAGAAATTGCGCGCCGGCGAATTGGAGGACAAGGAAATCGACATAGAAATCAGTTCGTCCGCCAATCCCGCCATGCCGATGTTCGAACTGCCCAACATGCCTGGCGCGTCAATCGGGGCGATTTCCCTTGGCGACATTTTCGGAAAATCGAGTCGGCCAAAGCTCCAGAGATTGGCGGTGAGGGACGCCTATGCGCCATTGCAGGCTGAAGAAAGCGAAAAATTGCTCGATCAGGAACAAATCGTTCGTGTGGCGATCCGGGAAGTGGAAAACAATGGCATCGTTTTCCTCGACGAAATCGACAAAATATGTGCGCGCGACGGACGCGGCGCCGACGTGTCGCGCGAAGGCGTGCAGCGCGATCTCTTGCCTTTGATCGAAGGCACGACCGTCGCGACGAAACACGGGGCGATAAAGACCGACCACATTCTTTTTATCGCTTCCGGCGCCTTCCATGTGGCCAAACCTTCCGATCTCCTGCCGGAATTACAAGGTCGCCTGCCTATCCGCGTGGAGCTGTCGTCCCTCGACGAAGAAGATTTCAAGCGCATTTTGACGCAGCCGGAGGCCAGTCTCGTCAAGCAATATTGCGCCTTGCTCGGCACGGAGGGCGTCAATTTGTCCTTTACCGAAGATGCGGTCGATGCGCTGGCTCGCGTGGCGGCGCATGTTAACGCGAGTGTCGAAAATATTGGCGCAAGGCGCTTACAAACGGTTATGGAGCGCGTGCTCGATGACGTAAGCTTTGCCGCAGGAGACAATTCCGGCCATGAGGTGACGATCGATGGCGAATATGTCGAAAGCCGCGTCGGCGATCTTGCGCGCAACATCGATCTGAGCCGCTACATCTTATGAGCGTCGCTCGGAGCGGCAAGATCACAGAGTCCGTTCACGATAAGCCCGCCGAGAACCATTCATCACCGCCATCATCGTTTTGCCTTCGCGGGTCGGCCGCTTGGTCCGTCGAAAAGGCGAGAATCGGCCGCTATGGCGGGAGCGGCCCTTGCCAGAGGGTCGCGCTGCAGCCATAAGACGGCGGAATTCACCTTCCAACCGTACCGCGATGACAGCTTTTCCCGAACGGGTCTTCTCCGGAATTCAGCCCACCGGCAATTTGCATCTTGGCAATTATCTGGGCGCGATTGTGAAATTCGTCGCTTTGCAGAGGACGCATGAGTGTCTTTTCTGCGTTGTCGATCTCCATGCGATTACAGTCCCGCAGGATCCGGGCGAATTAAGGCAGGCGATCCGAAAAATCGCCGCCGCTTATATCGCGTCGGGGATCGATCCGGTCAGAAACATCATATTCAATCAAAGCCAGGTTGCGGAACATGCCGAACTCGCTTGGGTGTTCAATTGCATCGCCCGCATCGGTTGGCTCAATCGCATGACTCAATTTAAGGAGAAGGCCGGCAAGGATCGAGAAAATGCATCGATCGGCCTCTTTGCTTATCCCACTTTGATGGCTGCGGACATCTTGCTCTACCGAGCCACTCATGTGCCCGTTGGAGAAGACCAAAAACAGCATATCGAACTGGCGCGCGACATTGCTCAGAAATTCAACAACGATTTCGCCGCTTCCATCTTGGCGAACGGCTGTCAGGGCCCTTACTTTCCGCTGCCGGAGCCTCTTATCCAGGGACCTGCGGCGCGCGTAATGAGCTTGCGCGATGGCTCCAAGAAGATGTCGAAGTCGGATCTTTCTGATTATTCGCGCATTAACCTCTCCGATGACGCAGACGTCATCGCGCAAAAAGTTCGCAAAGCCAAAACCGACCCGGAACCGCTCCCTAGCGCCGTAGAAGGTCTTGCCGGACGGCCCGAGGCGGAAAATCTCCTTGGAATTTACGCTGCGCTGAGCGATTCTTCGCTCGAAAACGTGCTGCGGCAATTCGGCGGCGCGCAATTTTCCGCTTTTAAGAGCGCCTTGGTTGATCTCGCGGTCGCCAAGTTGGGGCCGATTGGCGAGGAAATGCGGCGGCTCGAAGACGATCCGGGCTACATCGATTCTGTTCTCCGCGATGGCGCGCAACGGGCCCGCAAGATCGCCAGACCGGTTATGGATCAGGTCAAGGATATTCTGGGGCTGATTCATTGAAAATGAGGTTTTTCCCGGCCTTTCCTCTTCCACAAGGCTGTTGAAGACCTATCTCAGCATAATCCCATCTCCGGCCTTGAACCGGATGAATTCGGAGGCGCAAATGTTTATTCAGACTGAAGCCACGCCTAATCCGGCGACCCTGAAATTCCTGCCCGGGGGTCCCGTTCTCGAAAATGGCTCGCGCGACATGCGGAACGCTGAAGAGGCGCAGGATTCGCCGTTGGCCAGCGCGCTTTTCTGCATAGACGGCGTCAGCGGCGTCTTCTTGGGGCCGGATTTCATTTCCGTAACCAAATCGGCCGGCGAATGGCAGCATCTCAAACCGGCGGTTCTCGGCGTGATCATGGAGCACTTCATGTCCGGAGGGCCGGTCCTTTCGCCGGGAGCGTCGTCCGCCGACGCGCAGCGAGACGAGTTTTTCGCGCCTGAAGATGCGGAAGTCGTAGCGGCGATCAAGGATTTGCTGGATACGCGCGTGCGTCCCGCCGTCGCCGGCGATGGCGGCGACATTGTCTTCCGCGGCTTCAAGGAAGGTATTGTTTATTTGAAGATGAAAGGCGCTTGTTCTGGATGCCCGTCGTCTACTGCGACGCTCAAGCGGGGAATCCAAAATCTCTTGTGCCATTTCCTGCCAGAGGTCAAAGAGGTGCAGGAAGCGTGACGACGCCGGGCTTACGCGTCAAGGGCCCCGGACCCTGAGTTATATGCGGATTCTTGCCCTCGATACCGCTTTGCCCGCTGTTTCCGCCTGCATTCTGGATGAGGGGGCGGAGCGGCCGATCGTTTGTGAATCCCGCGCCATGGACCGGGGTCACGCTGAGGCGCTGATGCCGCTGCTTGCTGAAGTCATGGAGCGTGCGGGAGACGGCTTCGCCTCGCTCGATCGGATCGCAGTGACCGTTGGACCTGGTTCGTTCACAGGGATACGCATTGGCGTCGCGGCGGCCCGGGGACTCGCGCTTGCGCGTGGAATCCCGGCGGTTGGCGTCTCCACTCTCTCCGCATTTGCTGCGCCTCTGCTTGATGGTGGGGCGGAAGGCGTCCTTGCCGCCGTGCTCGAAGCGCGGCATGGCCATGTTTATTTTGCGGCTTTCGGGCCAGGCGGGCGTGTGCTGACCTCACCACGTCTTCTTTCTTTGCAGGACGCGTGCCGGCTGTTGGGCCGCGGTCGGATTAGAGCGGTCGGCGCGGGCGCTCCGCTGCTCCGGGACGCGGCGGCGGCCATCGGAATCGAGATCGCGGTCTTGAGCGCAATGCCGGCGCCGGACATTGTTGCGGTGGCGCGCCTCGGATTTGTGGCAGATCCGACCAATGCGCCGGCGCAGCCGCTTTATCTTAAGGCGCCTGACGTCAAGCCAATGGCGAACCAGGCTTTGCCGTTAGCATCCGCATGAAGTCTTTGTTTTTTTGGCGTCGGCGCCCCGAATCAGCAACGCTCCGGGCGCTGCATCCGTCAGATGCCGCGGCTTGTGCTGGCCTGCACCGAGCGAGCTTCGCGCATTCCTGGTCTGGTCCGGAATTCGAAGCCCTGCTGATTGATCCAGCCTGCGCCGGCGAAGCCATCGAAACGGCGTCGGGGCTAGTCGGCTTCGTTCTTTCGCGACGTGCTCTCGACGAGGCGGAGATTCTGACAATTGTCGTCGATCTCCGCCAAAGGCGGGGCGGCTTCGGCCAAAGGTTGCTTTCAACACATTTGTCGCGCCTTGCGAGCATGGGCGTTCAGAAGCTCTTTCTCGAAGTCGACGAGCAAAATGGAGCGGCCTTGGCGCTTTATCGTCGTCAGGGTTTTATCGAAAAGGGAACGCGCAAGGGTTATTACCAAATGCCGGACGGGACGCGCGCCAACGCCTTGATCATGGTTCGTGTCCTGACGTAAGGCCTCGGCGTTGCTGGCCATGCAAGTTGACATAAATCCGTCACGTCCTGCCCCTAACGGGCGCGCATGGCCTATTTTCGCGCGTTTTTCCTTATTCTCGCTTTGCTGGGATTTTACCTGCTGGGCGTCCCGCTGCAGCGATTGGCGCGTCGGCGCAGCTGGCCTATGGCGCAGTTCATTCCGCCTTTTTTCGCCCGAACGATATGCGCCTTGTTGGGGCTGCGCGTCCGGTTCGAGGGCGGTCAAACCGGGTCCAAGCCGCGCATGATTGTGTCGAATCATGTTTCCTGGAGCGACATCCTCGCCTTGGCCAGCATAGAGACGCCTTGCTTTGTCGCCAAAAGCGAGGTCGCCGGCTGGCCGCTTCTCGGCGCTTTCGCGCGCGTCCAGGACACGATTTTCGTTCGCCGTGGCAGCCGCGCCGATGTGCCGAGAGTGAATGCCGCCATGGCGACAAAAATGATGCAGGGCGAAGACGTTCTCCTGTTCGGAGAGGGGACGTCGAGCGACGGGCAAGGCGTCCTGTCCTTCAAACCCTCGCATTTCGCCGCGGCGCGCGATTTGTTGCGTCTTTATCCTCAGGCGCGGGCGGTTACGGTTCAGCCCGCGGCGATTGCTTATACGCATGCGCAGGGGAGGGCGCTCGACACGGAAGGCCGCCGTCGTCTCGCCTGGTTTGGCGACGCCGATCTTGCGCCGCATATTTGGATCTTGCTGAAAAGCGCGCCAGTCGAATGTCGCATTCGCTTTGGCGCGCCGCTCACTTTTACGGCCGAAAGCGATCGCAAGGCCATTGCCCTCGAAACTGAACGGCGGGTGCGCGAACTTGCCGCTACGCTTGACCCGCCTTGACCGCCAAAAAGTAAAATTTGTTGGCTTCGCCTGTCGGATGCTGCAAAATCGACTATCTATAAGGCGATGGCAACTTCGCGGAGGCCCCTCTAGATTTTGAAAAGCGATCCGAATTCCCGCTGGCCGGAAACCGCGAATAGGACCAGGGTTGAAGCGTCGGCGCCGACCGCTGGGAAGAAGCTCTTCGTCAAGTCCTACGGCTGCCAGATGAATGTCTATGACGCGGCGCGGATGGCGGACGTATTGGCGCCAGAAGGCTTTGCGGAAACGAAAGTTATGGAAGAGGCCGATCTGATCGTCCTCAACACGTGCCACATCCGTGAAAAAGCTTCGGAAAAGGTTTTTTCCGAACTGGGTAAGGCGCGCTTGCTGAAAAAGGCGCGGAAAGCCGCCGGACTGGCGACGAAAATCGCTGTCGCCGGATGTGTGGCTCAAGCCGAAGGCGCGGAAATCCTGCGCAAGCAACGCGCGGTCGATCTCGTCGTTGGCCCTCAAAGCTATCACCATTTGCCGCGAATGTTGCGGGTATCGGATCATGGACCGGTCATCGACACGGAATTTCCGATCGAAGACAAGTTCGACCACCTCGCTCGGCCGTCCGAAGAAAAGATCCGCGAGCGTGGCGCAAGCGCCTTCCTCACGGTCCAGGAGGGCTGCGACAAGTTCTGTTCCTTTTGTGTCGTCCCCTATACGCGCGGCGCCGAAAACTCGCGCACGGTCGAAAAAATCCTTGACGAAGCGGCGATCCTCGCCCGCGCCGGCGTGCGCGAAATCACTTTGTTGGGGCAGAACGTCAATGCCTATCGCGGTCGGAACGAACAGGACGAGGAAGTGTCGCTGACGCAACTGCTTTATCGTCTTGCCGAAGTTCCGGGGTTGGAGCGATTGCGTTACACGACCAGCCACCCAAACGACATGACGGATGACCTCATCCGCGCTCATGCCGAATTGCCCGTCTTGATGCCGTTCCTGCATTTGCCGGTGCAGTCGGGATCGGATCGGATCCTCGAAGCGATGAACAGGCGACACAAAGCCGCAGACTATTTGCGCCTGGTCGAACGAATCCGCCGGGCGCGGCCCGATATCGCCCTTTCCTCCGATTTCATCGTCGGCTTTCCCGGCGAGACCGAGGCGGATTTCGCCGCCACCTTGTCTTTGGCGAAAGAGGCCGGGTTCGCATCGTCCTTTTATTTCAAATATTCGCCGCGACCGGGAACGCCAGGCGCTGAGCTTGCCGCGCAAACGCCGGAAGAGGTCAAGATTGAGAGACTGGCGCGACTTCAGGAGACGCTTGAGGCGCAGCGTCGAGCCTTCAACGCCGCCATGGTCGGACGCGAGGTTGACGTGCTGTTCGAAAAAGCCGGCCGGCGCGCCGGTCAAGTCGCCGGCAAATCTCCGTATCTTCAGGCCGTGCAGGTCGAGGCGCCGGAAGAGCTGATGGGACGCGTCGCTCCGGTGAAAATCGTCGAATGCGGCTCCAATTCGCTTTTTGGCCGCCTTACGGATGAGTTTTCGCTAGACGCGCCGATGCGGGAGACGAATTGAGCATGGCTCTCACGGATGGAGCGCCGAACTCCGACCCAGGCAAGGCCGACCAAAATCCGGAAGCATCAACCACGGACTTGACGTTGGCTTTGGACGACAATCGCACGGCCTCTTTGGTTTTCGGTCATTACGACCAGAATCTTGCGCGGATCGAGCGGCGTCTCAATGTCGTGTTGAACGCGAATGGCAATCATGTCGTCATCAAAGGGGCGCCCGAGGCAACCGGCCATGCGCGGCGGGTGCTGCAAATTTTGTGCGGGCGAGCAAGGGCGGGGGAGCCCGCCACTTTGGGCGACGTTGACGGCGCGATCCAGGAATGCGCCTTCCAGGGCAATCTGTTCCCCAGAGAGGCCTATTCGCCGAGGTCGAATTTTGAGCAGATTTCGACACGCAAGAAGGGCGTCGTACGAGCCCGCACCGCAGCGCAAGATCTCTATATCCGCGAGTTGAAGCGTTACGAGCTGGTTTTCGCCGCCGGCCCCGCCGGCACAGGCAAGACGTGGCTGGCCGTCGGACATGCGGTCTCACTGCTGGAACAGGGCGCGGTCGAGCGGTTGATCCTGTCGCGGCCGGCAGTCGAAGCCGGCGAAAGGCTCGGATTTCTTCCCGGCGACATGCGCGAAAAGGTCGATCCCTACCTGCGCCCGATTTACGACGCCTTACAGGATTTCATGGATCCTCGGATGCTCGAGCGCGGGATGCAGACCGGCATGATCGAGGTCGCGCCTTTGGCTTTCATGCGAGGACGGACTTTGTCCAATGCTTGCATCTTGCTGGATGAAGCGCAAAACGCCACCTCGATGCAGATGAAAATGTTCCTTACCCGGTTGGGCGAAGGATCGCGTATGGTTGTTACAGGCGACCCGTCCCAAACCGATCTTCCTCTGGGGCAAAGGCCGGGCTTGAACGAGGCCATAGCTTTGCTGACAGGATTGGAAGGCGTCGGCCACGTCACTTTAGGGGAAGAAGACGTGGTTCGCCATGACCTCGTGCGCCGGATCGTTGGAGCCTATGAAACCCAGACGCGCCGGACGATTGAGGCGTCATCGCCGCGTGTGGATGGCGATAAGGATCGGTCGTCATGAGACTGGCAATTGAAACGGCGGTCGACTGCTCCAGCTGGGACGAACTGGCGGACCTCGATTCCTTGATTTCGGAATGTTTGCAGGCCTCATTGCAGGAAATCGGCATAGATTTGCCGGAAGGGACTGAGGTCAGCCTGCTTTTTTGTGACGACAAGTGTATTCGGGGGCTGAATCGACAGTTCCGCAGTCAGGATAAACCTACCAATGTTCTCTCCTTTCCTGCCGCTTTGTCCCTTGAATCCGGTCATTTTCTTGGAGACATCGCCATAGCTTACGAAACCGTGGAGCGTGAGGCTCGGGAACAAGGCAAGACCATCGATGATCATTGCCGCCATATGATTGCCCACGGCTTTCTCCATCTTTTGGGATACGATCATGAGGACGATGAAGAAGCCGAGGTGATGGAGGCGATGGAAATCCGCATTTTGCGGCGTTTGGGCCTCGACGACCCCTACGGAAAAGAGGAAAGGGAAAAGACGGTCGACCATGAGCGCGTCTGAAAGGGAAACGGAAGGGCCGTCATCTGACGAGCGAAGTTCGAGTAGGTCGGGAGGGTCAGTTCTGGAACGTTTGCGCGGCCTGTTCGGCCTGAGCGGCGCTTCGATTCGCGACGATATCGAGGATGCTCTGGATGACGCCTCGCTCGCCGATGATTTCAGCCCGCAGGAGCGGGCCATGCTCAAGAACGTGCTTGGCTTGCATGAAATCAGGGTGCGCGACGTCATGGTTCCGCGGGCGGATATAATCGCGGTCCCAATTGACGTGTCTTTGGCGGAAGTGCTTGTAACCTTTCGGATGGCGGGCCATTCCCGCCTCCCCGTTCATGGCGAAACGCTCGATGATCCTCGCGGCATGGTCCATATTCGCGATTTCGTCGATTTCATCGCCGCTTCGGCCGAAAATTCCCTTTTGCAACGGCCTGGTCAACCGAGCGACAGCGCTTCGGCGCCAGGGACGCCGCCGGCTGCGGCCGCGGCGCGCTATGCGCCAGTCGATCTCTCGATGAAGCTCGAAGCGGCAGGGATTTTGCGGCCGGTGCTTTATGCGCCGCCGTCGATGCCCGCGCTCGACCTCCTGGTAAAAATGCAGGCGACCCGGACCCATATGGCGCTGGTGATCGACGAATATGGCGGCACGGACGGCCTGGTGTCGATTGAGGACATTGTCGAAATGATCGTGGGCGACATTGAAGACGAGCATGATTTCGACGAAAATCCCAAAATAGAAAATGTTGCGCCTGGCGTTTTCATCGCGGACGCGCGCGTTGGACTTGAGGAGGCCTCGGAAATGGTCGGGCTGGATTTAGGCGGCCTCGGCCAACGCGAGGAAGTCGACACGCTCGGCGGCCTCGCCGCCGCATTCGCTGGGCGAGTGCCGATCCGTGGCGAAGTGGTCGTCAGCCCCGATGGCGACTTCGAATTCGATATATTGGACGCCGATCCGCGGCGATTGAAACGGCTCAAATTGCGGCTGATCGACACGAAAGCCGGGCCGGAGCCCGCGACCGCGAGTCCTTCCTAAACGTACCCTTCGGCAACAACTTCATTCACGAGAATAGCTTGACGGTCGGCGTTGTTCTCGGGAAATGAAGGAGCTTAAAGCTCGCAGCTTCGCAATCCGCCGTCGACCGCTATAGGATCAACGGCGATTCGCGGTTGTGGGCCCCAGGAAAGACAGATGGAATCTATCGCCCAGCGCGTCGTTCTCGCCGATCGTTGGCCGCGCCGCCTTATCGCCTTTGGCGGCGGCGCCGTCGGCGCCCTCGCCTTGGCGCCGATAGGCTTTTTCCCGGCTTTCTTTGTTCCGATGGTCCTCGCGGTCTGGCTCATCGATGGGTCAACCGGCGACAACCTGTGGGCGAGCTTGCGCCGCGCGGCGGGCGCCGGATGGTGGATGGGCTTTGGTTATTTTGTCGCCGGCCTGTGGTGGCTCGGGAATGCTTTTCTGGCGGAGGCCGACAAGTTCGCCTGGGCTTTGCCCCTCGGCGTGCTGGGACTTCCGGCCGGTCTGGCTCTTTTCACCGCTTTTGGATTTCTTGTCGCGCGACTGTTGTGGTCTGCGGGGCCGGCGCGAATCTTTGCCCTCGCAGCCGGATTAAGCCTGGCGGAATGGCTGCGCGGACACCTTTTTACCGGCTTTCCCTGGAATGACTTCGGCATGGTCCTGGGCGGCAATCTGTATTTCGCCCAGACGGCCTCGATTTACGGTCTTTACGGCCTGACCGTCCTTTCGGTGCTGCTATTCGCCTCTCCCGCGCTGCTCGCGGGAGCAAAGCCGAATCGGATTGCGCCATCAGCCGCGCTGGTCGCCCTGGCAGGCCTCGCGCTTTTCGGTTTTTGGCGCCTGCACGCGACCGCCCGGAATTTGCCGGGCGTCAAGTTGCGCGTCGTTCAGCCCGATGTTCCGCTGGATGAATTTCGCTGGGATCGTCGCAATCAGTTGCTTGAGCGCTACCTCAGCTTGTCTGATCGCGCGACTTCGCCGCAAACGACCGGGGTAAAGGATATCACCGCTTTGTTCTGGCCGGAGTCCGCGTTTCCTTTCATCCTGTCGCGCAACCCGGCGGCCTTGTCGCTAATTGGCGAGCGTTTGCAGAACACTATTCTTTTCACAGGCGCCGCCCGCGCCGAAGGAGAAGGACGTAAAACAAATTATTTCAACTCTGTAGAGGTCATCGCGGATGGTGAGATCAAAGAGAGCTACGACAAAATGCATCTCGCGCCTTTCGGAGAATACATGCCTTTTGCTTTTCTGCTGGCGCGCGCCGGAATCACCCAATTCGTATCAATTCCTGGCGGTTTCCAACCGGGCGTGAAGTCGCGGCTTCTGACCGCCCCAGGACTGCCGCCGGTTTTCCCAATGGTTTGTTATGAGTCCATATTTCCCGACGAAATAGCTGATCGTATCCGCGCCCTGCCCATACGGCCGGGGCTAATGCTCAACGTCACCAATGACGGCTGGTTCGGCGATACGCCAGGTCCCTATCAGCATTTCGCTCAAGCTCGTCTGCGGGCGATTGAACAGGGCTTGCCTTTGGTGCGCGCAGCGAACACCGGCATATCCGCGATTATTGATCCCTATGGGCGCACCGTCGCATCAGCGCCGCTGGGCGTGGAAGCCTTCGTCGATGGACCGTTGCCCAAGCCGTTGGCGCCAACTGAATTTTCTCGCAATCCCCATTTGATCCCCGCGATCTTATGGATTTTTGTCCTTATAGGCGCTTTTATTCGCCCAATCAGGGTTTGACTTTAGGTCAGGCTCTGTCGCAAATTGCACGGTATAGTTGTCTCGCCGGGAAATTCCGTGTCCAAAGCACCCAATCCAATCGACCGCCACGTCGGCGCCCGTGTGCGCATGCGGCGGATGCTGGTCGGCATGAGTCAGGAGAAGCTGGGCGAAGCCCTGGGGCTGACATTCCAGCAGGTGCAAAAATACGAAAAAGGAACCAATCGGATCAGCGCCAGCCGATTGCAGCAGATATCGGAAGCGTTGAATATTCCCCTCGCCTATTTCTTTAAAGGCGCGCCGGTCGCCGACGGAGCGATCAACGGTGGATTTGCGGAGGGCGACGCGGAAGACAGCCTTGCCAGCGATTTCGTCATGACGGCGGAAGGGTTGAGCCTCAACCGCGCCTTCGCACGGATTGCCGATCCCAAAGTTCGGAAAAAAATCGTTGATCTGGTGACGGCGCTTGCGGAAAGCGAAAATAGCTGAGCCGATCAATTCAGCAATCGCGGCATTTTTCACAGCGCGTTTGTTTTATCGAACGATTCGCGCCGAAATGCTTGACGAAACGAACGCCGTTCCATTAAACGATGCGGTCTTTTGATCGCGGTTTCGACGACGTGGACCGTGCTCTAATGCGGCGCGTCGGATCCGGGTTTGCGCTCTGGGCGGCGCGGACTCGATTGGGAGGCGGGTCGTTCGAGCCCTGGCGCGACGGCGCCTTTTAATCTGGAGGCAGATCTTGGCGCGTAAAGATTTTTTGTTCACAAGCGAATCCGTGTCCGAGGGGCATCCCGACAAGGTCGCCGACCGGATCTCCGATGAAATCGTGGACCTTTTTTTTCGCGAAGGCGAAAAGGCGAGCATTGACCCCTATCAGATTCGCGTCGCCGCGGAGACGCTGGTGACAACCAATCGCGTCATCATCGCTGGAGAAGTCCGCGGCCCGAAGATTTCGCACGAAAAGATCGCCGAGGTCACCCGCGCCGCGATCAAGGACATTGGTTACGAACAAGCGGGCTTTCATTGGGATACGGCCGAGATCGAAATCCTGCTGCACGGCCAGTCGGCCGATATTGCCCAGGGCGTCGATGCGGCGGGCAACAAGGACGAAGGCGCGGGCGATCAGGGCATCATGTTCGGCTATGCGTCCAATGAGACGGCCGATCTCATGCCTGCGCCTTTGCATTATGCGCATAAGATTTTGGAAAACCTCGCCAAGGCGCGCAAGTCGGGGCAGGGCGAAGCGATCAAACTCGGTCCCGACGCGAAAAGCCAAGTGACGGTCAAATATGTCGGGGGCAAGCCGGTCGGCGTAACCCAGATCGTGCTTTCCACCCAGCATGTCGACGAGGAATTGACTTCGGACGACGTGCGCCAGATCGTCGAGCCCTATATCCTCAAGACTTTGCCTGAAGGTTGGGTTTCTGACGAAACCGTCTGGCATGTCAATCCGACGGGCAAATTCGTGATTGGCGGTCCCGACGGCGACACCGGCCTTACCGGCCGCAAGATCATCGTGGACACTTATGGCGGCGCTGCGCCGCATGGCGGCGGCGCCTTTTCCGGCAAGGATCCGACCAAGGTCGACCGATCGGCAGCTTACGCCGCGCGCTACCTCGCCAAAAATGTGGTCGCGGCGGGATTAGCGGATCGCGTAACCATCCAGCTTTCCTATGCGATCGGCGTTACCGAGCCGCTTTCGATCTATGTCGACGCCCACGGCACCGCCAAAGTCGACGAGGCGGCCCTAGAGGAAGTGCTGTTCAAGGTTGTTCGCCTGTCTCCGCGCGGCATTCGTGAGCATCTTCAGCTCAACCGTCCGATTTACGCCCGCACTTCGGCTTATGGTCATTTCGGTCGTCAGCCCGACAACGACGGCGGTTTCAGCTGGGAAAGGACCGATCTCGTCGACAAGCTCAAGGCCTATTTCGCCTGAAAAGTTGAGGCGGAATGACTATTGCGAACGATCAGCAACGTCTTCGCTCATTAGGCGACGGCGGAATATACGGCAGGCGCAAAGGCAAGGCCTTGCGTCCCCATCAGGCTAAATTGATCGAGACTCTGCTCCCCAAGTTGCGCGTCGACTTGGCCGCGCCCCTCGTCGATCCTCGATGCCTTTTTCCCGATCGTCCCGACGACCTTCGGCTCGAAATCGGTTTTGGCGGAGGCGAACACCTCGCCGCCGAAGCTGGCGTCCATCCTCGGCGTGGCTATTTCGGTTGCGAGCCCTTCGTTAATGGCGTCGCAAAACTCCTCGCCGAGATCGAAACGCGCTGTTTGACCAACATTCGCATCCATGATGGAGACGCGGCGCGATTGATCGACGCATTGCCCGCGGCCAGCCTGGCCGGCGTCTGCCTGCTCTATCCAGATCCTTGGCCGAAACGGCGACACAGGCGTCGCCGCTTCATTTCCGACGAAATGCTGTCTCGGCTGGGCCGAGTCATGCGTTCGGGCGCGGAATTGCGTTTCGCTACCGACATTGACGATTACGCCGGCTGGACTCTGGCGCGCGTCCTTCGCTCTGCGGATTTCTTCTGGCCGGCGAAAAGCGCCAAGGATTGGCTGGCTCCTTGGGCCGATTGGCCGGGAACGCGCTACGAAGCCAAAGCTTTGCGCGACGGGCGGCGGCCCGTCTATCTGACTTTCATTCGGCGTTAAGATCGCTGTCGCCGCTTGGCCGCGGACGACGCCCATAACGGTGCAAATGCGCGCCGTGAGCCTTGAGCCAAGCTTCCGCCTGTTCCGTCTGCGGGCATAGGCTCCTCGTCAAAGCCCAGAACTTCGTCGAATGGTCGTGGTGGCGCAGATGGGCCGTTTCATGCGCGGCGAGGTAATCAAGGACGAAAGGCGGCGCCATGATCAGCCGCCAGGAAAAATTCAGCGCGCCCTTGGCTGAACAGGAGCCCCAGCGGCTGGACGTGTCGCGAAGTGTTAGCGCAATGGGCGCACGCCCAACCACCGCCGCATGCCGTCGCACGGCGGCTTCAAGATCGCGGCGCGCCTCGCGCCGAAGGAAATCGGCGATTCGACGCTCGAAATGGGCCAATTCGCCGGAAGCGCAAATAAAAGTCCGTCCATCGCGCGCCTCCAGCCAGACCGGGCCGCGTCGAGCACCGCCGACGCGCGACTGCGGGCAGTGCCGCAATACATGCTCCGCGCCGCGAAAAAAAATCTTCGCGCCCGGCTCAAACGGAAGGCGGTCCGGCAAACGCGCGAGGCGCTGAGCGATCCACGCCGCATGGCTTTGTGCGAATTCCTGCGCCTGCCGCAATCCTGCCCTGGCGGGCATGGTCAGGACGACGTCGCGGGTCGCCGCGCGGACGCGCAAGGTAAAACGTCGCGCGGACGCGACGCGCTTGAGGGCAACGAGAAACGATTCGCCGCCGAAGGCGACTTCGATTTCGCTCACCGCCTTTGCGCGGTTCCCGCCGAGAAATTTCAGCATGGTTTCGAATCCGCCGGTCTCGTTCGCGTCTGTCAATTTTGGCACACGGGACAAAAAAAGGTCGAGCGGCCACTTCGGGTTTGCCTGATTATTGTTCCGCCACAGCTTCTTTTCGAACAAGCCGCGCCTTCGCGTCCGTAAACTCGGAAATTGTGCTGGAAGTATCCGAGGGAGCCATCGGTCTGCCGATGGTCGCGGAGCGAAGATCCGCCTGCCGCGACCGCTTCTTCCAGCACCTCGCGGATGGCGCGCGCAAGCTTTTCTGCTGCCCTGGCAGGCGCGCCGTTGCGTTTTGTCAAACCCCCTGCCGGGCGATTTGGCGACAAGCCGGATCGATGCAGAGCCTCGCAAACGTAAATATTGCCCAATCCTGCGACCAGTCTTTGGTCGAGGAGCGCCGATTTCAGCGGCGCCCTTTTGCCGGCGAAAAGCCGCGCCAGGACCGCGCTGCTGAAAGCCTCGGACAGGGGCTCGACGCCCAGTCCGGCGAAAAAAGACTGCGCCTCGAGCTCCGCCTGCGGGACAAGGGTCATGAAGCCGAAGCGGCGCGGATCGTTGTAGATGACGCGCGCGCCCTCGAAATGAAGAACGACGTGGTCATGCGCCGGCTTTTTTGAATGAGGCAGAGAGAATGCGCCAAGCGGTTCGCCCCGAATTTCATCCGCCTTTTCAACGCGAAAGGCCCCGCTCATGCCGAGATGGGCGATCAGCGCCGCACCGTCGTCAAGAGGCGCGATCAGATATTTCGCGCGCCTATCGAGTCCGATAATGCGCCGGCCTTGCAAACGTTGCGCGAACTTTTCCGGAAAGGGAAAGCGCAAATCCGGCCGTCGCAGCTCGACGCGCTTGATCCGGGCGCCGACAAGAATCGGCGCAAGACCCCGACGCACAGTTTCGACCTCCGGCAGTTCGGGCATTTCGTCCCCTTCAAATCGCGTTTTCTCCGCGATAGATAGCCATGCGCGAGCGGTCGCGCTATGGTCCGCCCGTCATCGGGAGAAGACAAGATGCGAGAAGCCTCCCCGCCGGATTTCGACGGTCGCGCCCAGCAAGGCGGCGGCGAAACCCGCACCCATTTCGGTTATTCGGAAGTACCGCTTGGTGACAAGCAGGGACTGGTCGACGATGTATTTCATAAGGTGGCCCATCGCTATGACGTGATGAACGACTTGATGTCGGGCGGCCTCCATCGCTTATGGAAAGATGTTTTTGTCGCCAAGGTTCATCCGTCTAAGTCCAGACCTTTCAAGCACTTGGATGTTGCGGGAGGCACCGGGGACATCGCTTTCCGCGTGACGCGCGCCGGCGGGCGGCAGACAAAATGCGTGGTTCTCGACATCAACCCGGACATGCTGGCGGTCGGGCGCGAGAGAGCGGAAAAGAAAGGCCTTTCCGACCGGTTGACCTTCGTCGAAGCCAATGCCGAGGACCTTCCCTTTCCCGAGGGCGAATTCGACGCCTATACGGTCGCCTTTGGAATTCGAAATGTGCCGCGCATCGAAAAAGCCTTGGCGGAAGCCTATCGCGTTCTCAAGCGCGGCGGGCGTTTTCTTTGCCTTGAATTCTCTCAAGTGGAAGCCCCGTTTCTCGCTAAAATCTACGAATCCTACTCTTTTTCGGTCATCCCGCTCATGGGCAGGATTGTCACGGGCGAAGCGGAGCCATACCGCTATCTGGTTGAATCGATCCGGCAGTTTCCGCCGGCCGAGGAGTTCGCCGCCATGATAGAACAAGCGGGATTCCAGCGGGTCGGCTTCACCCGCCTGACCGGCGGGGTCGTCGTCATTCATTCCGGCTGGAAATTGTAGGAGTTCGAGACCCTTCCGTGTTGGCGTTTCTCGGCCATGTTCTGCGGCTTGGCCGCGCCGGGTTCATCCTGGCGCGCGAAGGCGTGTTTTCCGGTATCGACGGCTCCGCCGTGCCGCCGGAGGCGCGGATGGGCTTGTTTTTGGCGAGACTGGTCGCGCGACGTGGCGGCGGTATGGCGCGGCTCGCGCCAGCCATCGCCCGGCTCGGCCCATCCTATGTCAAGCTCGGCCAGACATTAGCGACGCGGCCCGACGTGGTCGGTGTCGCCGTGGCGCGTGAACTGGAAGCTTTGCAGGACCGGATGGAGCCGTTCTCCCACGATGTGGCGGTCAGCGTTGTGGAAAAGTCCTTCGGACGGCCCCTCGAAAGCCTGTTCGTCGAACTGAGCGAAACCGTGGCGGCGGCGTCGGTGGCGCAAGTGCATCGCGCCGCAATCATTGAGGACGGGGTCACCCGCCCCGTCGCCGTGAAAATCCTCCGGCCGGGCATAGAGCGCCGTTTTCGCCGCGATCTCAGCGACATGTTTTTCGCCGCCCGCATGGCGGAAAAATTCCTGCCGGACGGGCAAAGGCTCAATCCGGTCGGCGTTGTGGAAACGCTCGCCCGCTCGGTCAAGGTCGAGATGGATTTTCGGCTCGAGGCGGCCGCCGCCTCGGAATTCGCCGAAAACACCGAAGGCGACGATGATTTTCTCGTTCCGCGTGTCGATTGGGATCGTTGCGCGCGCGAAGTCATGACCTTGGAATGGATCGAGGGCATACCGCTCACCGATGTCGAGGCTTTGCGTCGCGCCGGCGCCGATCTGCCCCGCCTCGGACGCATCCTCATCCAGTCGTTCTTGCGCCATGCGGTGCGCGACGGTTTTTTTCACGCGGATATGCATCCCGGCAACCTGTTTCTGACCGGGGAGGGCCGGCTGGCGGCGGTGGATTTCGGCATTATGGGTCGGCTCGGCGCCAAAGAGCGCCGCTTTCTCGCGGAAATTCTCCATGGCTTCATTACGCGCGATTATCAGCGCGTGGCGGAGGTGCATTTCGAGGCGGGTTACGTCCCACCCCATTATCGCGTCGCCGATTTCGCTCAGGCGATTCGCGCCGTCGGCGAGCCGATTCATTCGCGGCGGGCCGATGAAATTTCCATGGCCAAGCTCTTGGCGCTGCTGTTCGAAATTACCGCGTTATTCGACATGCGCACCCGGATCGAACTGGTTATGCTGCAAAAGACCATGGTGGTAGTGGAAGGAGTGGCGCGCGCGCTCGATCCGCGCCTCGATATGTGGTCGACGGCGGAGCCGGTGGTGCGCAGCTGGATGGAAGACAATCTCGGTCCGCGCGGCAAGATCGCCGACGCCGGCCGCAGCTTCGCAGCACTGGCGCAGGTCGCGTCCCAAACGCCGGACATGCTGACGCGCGCCGGCCGCATCGTCGAGAAATTCGAAACAATGGCGGAGCATGGCTTCACTCTGGCGCCGCGAACGGTGGCGGAACTGGGTAGGGCCAATGCCGCGGGCCAGCGGCTCTGGCGCTACATCGTTGGGCTGGCTCTTGTCGTCCTTATTTTCCTGCTCTGGCGCTGAGGAGCACCGGCCATGGCGACGCCCGCCGAAAAACCATCCATTCTGCTGATCGTTGGCGGCGGCATAGCGGCATACAAAAGCCTTGAACTGATTCGTCTTCTTCGAGGCGCCGGCATGAAGGTTCGAGTCGTCCTCACCCATGCCGGCGGGCAATTCGTTACGCCGCTGTCGCTCGCGAGCCTGAGCAACTATAAGGTCTTCGAGGATTTGTTTTCGCTGACCGACGAGACCGAAATGGGCCATATCGAGCTGACCCGGCAGGCCGATCTCGTGGTTATCGCGCCCGCGACCGCCGATCTTCTGGCGAAAGCGGCGCAGGGTCTCGCCAACGATCTCGCCTCCACTCTGCTTCTCGCGTCGGACAAAAGGATTCTCGCGGCGCCGGCGATGAACTGGCGCATGTGGACCCACCCGGCGACGCAGCGCAACATTGCGCGATTGCGGGCCGACGGCATGATTTTCGTCGGACCCAATGAAGGCGAAATGGCCTGCGGCGAATTTGGCCCCGGCCGCCTGGCGGAGCCGGAAGAAATCTTTTCGGCGGTGAAAGCCGCTTTGGAAACGGGGGACGGCTCCGCGCCAAGTCTTGTCGGAAAAAAGATCGTCGTCACCGCTGGCCCGACGCATGAGCCGATCGATCCGGTCCGCTTTATCGCCAATCGCTCGTCGGGCAGGCAGGGCTACGCCATAGCGAGAGCGGCGCAAGAGGCAGGCGCCGAAGTGACGCTGATATCTGGTCCTGTCGCGCTTGACGCGCCAAGAAATGTGCGCATCGTGCGCGTCGAAACAGCGCGCGACATGGCGGAAGCGGTCGAATCGGCGCAGCCATGCGACATTTTCATCGCCGCCGCGGCGGTCGCCGATTGGCGGGTTGAGGACGGGGCCGTCCAAAAGATCAAGAAAACGGATCAAGGCCCGCCCGCACTGCGCCTGGTGGAAAATCCCGACATTCTCGCCAAAGTGGCGCGGCGCGCCAAAAACCGTCCGGAATTTGTCGTCGGCTTTGCGGCCGAAACCGAAAGGGTGATCGAGCACGCCAAAGAAAAACTGGCGCGGAAAGGGTGCGACCTGATCGTGGCCAATGACGTCAGTCCGGCGAGCGGCGTCATGGGCGGCGAAGAAAATACGCTCATTATCGTCGGCTCCGAGGGAGAGACGACTTTTCCGAAGCTCGACAAAAACGCCGCTGCGCGTCGACTGATCGCAGTGCTTGCTCAAATGTCGACAAAACGCGAGGGGCGCTGATTGGAGATCAAGATCAAACGCCTGCCCCATGCCGCGGATTTGCCGCTGCCGGCCTATCAAAGCGCCGGCGCCGCGGGCCTCGATCTGCTTGCGGCCCTTCCCGCCGATGCGCCAGTCATTCTGCGCCCGGGCGGCCGGGCCTTGATTCCGACGGGTTTGGTGATGGAGATCGCCCCAGGCTACGAGGCCCAGACGCGGCCGCGTTCCGGCTTGGCCATCAAATATGGCGTGACGGTCTTGAACGCGCCGGGGACGATCGACAGCGACTATCGTGGCGAAGTGGGGATCATCCTGGTCAATCACGGCGACCAGCCGTTCGAGATCGCCCGCGGCGCCCGCATTGCGCAGCTCGTTGTCGCTCCGGCGCCACAGGCCCGCCTCGTCGCAGTGGAGGACCTTTCGGCGACGACGCGCGGAACCGGTGGATTTGGCTCGACAGGAGAAAAGTCGCCGTTGCGTTAAATCGACAAATTATATCAACCTTGTTAGTTTGGCTGGAGCGAGGCGGGAGGGGCCCAAGGGAGCAAGCAATGAATGACGCGACCAAAGCGGAACCGGCGGTGAACAAGCCAGGACGCGGAAAAATATACCATTCCATCACCGACACGATCGGCGACACGCCGCTTGTGCGTTTCGATCGTTTGGCGGCGGCGCGCGGAGTGAAGGCGAATTTGCTCGCCAAACTCGAATTCTTCAATCCGATCGCCTCGGTCAAAGACCGTATCGGCGTTTCGATGATCGACGCGTTGGAAGCGAAGGGCAAGATTGCTCCAGAAAAAACCGTTCTGATCGAACCGACATCTGGCAATACCGGCATTGCGCTCGCCTTCGTCGCCGCGGCGCGCGGTTATAAACTGCAGCTGGTCATGCCGGAATCCATGTCGATCGAGCGGCGCAAAATGCTGGCTCTGCTCGGCGCCGAATTGGTGCTGACGCCGGCGGCGCAGGGGATGAAAGGCGCCATAGCCAAGGCGGCGGAACTGGTCGCATCGACGCCGGATGCAATCACGCCAGCCCAGTTTGAAAATCCGGCCAATCCAGAGATTCACCGTCGCACCACGGCTGAAGAAATTTGGAACGACACCGAGGGCGGCGTCGATATTGTCATTTCGGGCGTCGGCACGGGCGGCACCATCACCGGCGTTGGCGAAGTCCTCAAATCACGCAAGCCAAGCGTGAAAATGGTGGCCGTCGAACCGGTCGAATCGCCGGTTTTGTCGGGCGGCCAACCTGGGCCTCATAAGATTCAAGGCATTGGCGCCGGCTTCGTGCCGCCGGTGCTCGATCGCGCCGTAATCGACGAAGTAGTGACAATCGACAGCGCCGCGGCCATGGAGATGGCGCGGCAAGTCGCCCGGATGGAGGGCGTTCCGGTCGGCATTTCATCGGGCGCAGCGGTGGCGGCGGCGCTGCAGGTGGCGGCGCGCCCAAGTTCGGAAGGCAAGAATATCGTCATCATCATTCCGTCTTTCGCGGAGCGTTATCTTTCGACCGCCTTGTTCGAAGGGCTGTGACGCGCCGCTTTCCACATGGTACGGGCTTTGCTAGCCCTTTCGGCGGAAGAGCCAGGAAGGGCGCGCCATGATTTTTGAAAACATCATTGTCGAAATCCACGGATCGGTCGGGCTCATTCGGCTCAACCGGCCCAAGGCCCTGAATGCGCTTAATTCCGCCCTGATCGCCGAACTCAACGTCGCGCTCGACGCATTCGAAAAAGACCCCAATATCGGCGCCCTCGTTCTCACCGGTTCGGACAAGGCTTTTGCGGCGGGCGCCGACATCAAAGAACTGCACGCCCTGACTTACATGGACGCCTATCTCAGCGACACGATCGCCAGTTGGGAAAGGCTGTCCTATTTTCGCAAGCCGGCCATAGCCGCCGTAGCCGGCTTCGCTCTTGGCGGCGGCTGCGAGTTGGCGATGATGTGCGATTTCATTCTCGCGGCGGAAAACGCCAAATTCGGGCAGCCGGAGATCAAGCTTGGCATTACACCCGGCGCCGGCGGCACTCAGCGATTGACGCGAGCAGTCGGCAAGGCCAAGGCGATGGAAATGTGCCTGACCGGCCGCATGATGGATGCACAGGAAGCTGAGCGCGCCGGCCTCATTTCGCGCATCGTACCGGCCGAAGTTTTGCTCGAAGAGGCGATGAAGGCGGCGGCGACGATTGCTTCCATGTCGCTGCCCATCGCGATGCAGGTCAAGGACTGCATCCATACGTCGCAGTCGACGACCCTCGAAGAAGGGGTGAAATTTGAAAGACGGAATTTTCACGCCACATTCGCGACGCAGGACCAGAAAGAGGGCATGGCGGCCTTTATTGAAAAGCGCCCGCCCCGCTTCAAGAATCGTTGAAGCCGCGACGGGAGCCCAAATCGCGCGTTGACGTCCGGTCGGTTTCGCGCTTATAAGCGCCTCTGCTCGCGGCGCCTGCAACAGGCGCCGTCAACGTTTTTTCGACTGCGCGCCCCAGGATTTGGGCGGCGCTTCGTCCGAGGAAAATTATGGCCAATACGAAATCGGCTAAAAAGGCCGTCCGTCAGATCGACCGCCGCACGGCGGTGAACCGCCAGCGCCGCAGCAAAATGCGCACTTCCATTCGCAAGGTTGAGGAAGCGATCCGCGCCGGCGATCAAACGGCGGCGAAGACGGCCCTCGCCGCCGCGGAGCCGGTCCTGATGCGGGCGGCGCAGAAAGGCGTCGTTCACAAGAACGCCGCGTCACGCAAAGTGTCGCGCTTGACCGCCGGCGTCGCCGCGCTCGCCAAGCAGAGCTAACGTCCTGGTCGCTAACGCACTTTTCCAACCCCGTCGGCTTCGTCGTCGGGGCTTTCGGGTTTATTGACTCTCGCAACCGCTTGCGCCTGGCGGCGCGAGGGGTAAGATTTGCCCCATGGCTTCGCACCCCGAATTTCCGCCGCCGGGCCTTGGCGCTCTGTCCAGGCTCAACGAGCGTTCGCGCGAGATTTTCCGGAATATCGTCGAGACTTATTTAGCGCACGGCGAGCCAGTGGGCTCCCGACATTTGTCGCGAATTCTCCCCATGTCTCTTTCCGCCGCTTCAGTCCGCAACGTCATGCAGGATCTGGAGGAACTGGGCCTTGTCTATTCGCCGCATACCAGCGCCGGACGATTGCCGACGGAGTTGGGCTTGCGCTTTTTTGTCGATTCCCTGTTGCAGATCGGCGACCTGAGCGATCAGGAGAGAGCCCAAATCGAAGCGCAGATCGGTGCGGCTTTGCGCGAACGGACGATTGAAGAGGCGCTGGTCGAGGCGGGGTCGTTGGTTTCGGGACTGTCACGCGGCGCCGGCGTGGTTCTGACGACCAAGGAGAACAATCGCCTCAAGCAGGTCGAATTTGTTCGGCTGGAGCCGGAGAAGGCCTTGGCGATTCTGGTTTCGGAGGATGGATCGGTCGAGAATCGTATTCTGCCGGTGCCGTCGGATTTGCCGCCTTCCTCCCTGATTGAGGCAAGCAACTATCTTAATGCGCGGCTGCGCGGCCGCACTCTGGGCCAGCTACGCGCCGAGATCGAAGCCTCTCGCGGCGCCGCTCAGGCCGAGCTCGACGTGTTGACCGCGAGGTTGGTATCCGCGGGCCTTGCCAGTTGGGTGGGCCCGGCGGGCGCGGCTCAGAATCTTATTGTGCGCGGCCAGGCCAATCTCCTGGAAGATGTGACCGCCATGGCGGATGTCGAGCGCATTCGTCTGCTGTTCGACGACCTCGAAACCAAGCGCGACGTGATCGATCTCCTTGCGCGCGCAGAAAATGGCGAAGGCGTCCGCATTTTCATCGGATCGGAAAACAAGCTTTTTTCGCTTTCCGGCTCCTCCATGGTGGCGGCGCCTTTTCACGATTCCCAGCGGCGGATCGTCGGAGTGCTCGGCGTGATCGGGCCGACGAGGCTCAATTACGCGCGCGTCGTGCCCATGGTCGATTATACGGCGCGGGTGATGGCGCGACTATTCGGCGGCGTATAAAACCGCCATGGCTCAATCGATATGGGGACTGGCGCGTGAACCTTCCGTCCGAAACCATCGGCTTTGCCGCCGGAACCCTGACGACCCTCTGTTGGACGCCACAGGCGATCAAGATTCTGCGCAGCCGTGACGCCAAGGCCGTTTCCCTCATCACCCAACTGACGTTCGCGGTCGGCTGCACACTCTGGCTGATTTATGGCCTGCTGATCGGCTCCGCCGCCATTATTGTGTTCAATGTGGTGACGGTGGCGCTCACGCTCCTGATCATCGCGCTCAAATTACGTTACGATTCAGGCGGGAAGAGCCTTTAGTGTCTGTGGCGCGCCTAATGCGCCGTTGCGAAGCCGAAGATCCGCGGCCTTGAGTGTGAGTGGCGGTGTCTGGGCGGATTGGAAAGATAGGAAAAGCCATGGCCGCGTTGGCCGGAGCGACTGTATCGGCTGGAATGATGGAAATGATGGCGATACGCATGACGCCGCCCCGCTCTGGCGAACGGCCTGCTCGGCGGCGGGGAGCCGATTATATGGATTGTGGCGCCTTCGGCGCGCACCAATTTGAAAAGAGTGGCGGCATGGGCGGGCGAGAGGCGGACGCAGCCATGCGAAGCCGGATGGCCGAGCCAGCGGGTTTCGTAAGTGCCATGGATGGCGAAGCCGCCGCGAAAGAATATCGAATGCGGCATGGGGGAATGGTGGTATTTTTTTGAATAGTGCATCCTTTGCAGATTGACCGCCGAATAGACGCCACGCGGGGTGACATAGCCGGCGCGCGCCGTGGATATCCGCCAGGAATAGGAGGCGCCATTTGAGGCTTGAACGGCCATCCGTTGCGTTGACAGGTTAATCGTGATGTGGACTCGCGCTGCGGCCGTAAGCGGGGTGAGAAATAACGAAACAAAAACAACAAGAAGCTGAATCTGTTTACGCATAATTCGCTCCCATGACCAACTCGGGACAGTCACCCCGCGCTACGATTCCAATTCGCCTAGGCTTCGTAAAGTTCAATCAGAAATGAAGGTTGACGGGATGAGGTCGAAACAACGCTTCAATCGTCCGATCGCTGGCGCTCTCTTTGCTTCGGCATTGTTCGCGTCGAGTTACGCCGCCTGGGCGCAGGAAAGAGGCACGGTCAACCCTAAGCCTTTGCCGCCGCTGGCTCACCCCAATAGTCCGGGGACGCCGGCGAAAGAATTATTCGGCCGCGAGACGGAGCCCTCATCCATGGACGCGCACGCGATCGGCTTTTATTCGCGCGGCTGCCTTGCGGGAGCGCAAGCCATGCCTGTTAACGGCGCAACCTGGAAGGTCATGCGCATTTCGCGCGACCGTTACTGGGGCCATCCCAATCTGATCAGATTTCTGGAAAAACTGGCGAATGAAGCGCCTGAAACAGCGGGATGGCCTGGCATTCTTGTCGGCGATATGTCGCAGCCGCGCGGCGGTCCGATGCTGACGGGTCATGCCTCGCATCAGATCGGTCTCGACGCCGACATATGGCTTATGCCGATGCCTGACAGAAGACTGACAAGGGCGGAGAGCGAGCAAATGATGGCAGTCGGCGTCGTGCGCCCGGATGGGCTCGACGTCGATCCCAAAGTCTGGACGTCGGGACATCTGGGCATTATTCGGGCGGCCGCGCTGGATCCGCAAGTGGAGCGCATTTTCGTCAATGCCGCGATCAAGAAAGCGCTCTGCCGTGAAGCAACCGGCGATCGTTCCTGGCTGCACAAGATTCGACCTTATTGGGGTCATAAGTATCATTTCCATGTCCGCATCGCCTGTCCGCAGGGAGACCAGGCGTGTCGGGAGCAGATCGCGGTTCCGCCGGGAGAGGGCTGCGACGCCGCCTCCTTGGCCTTTTGGTTCAGGCCGTCCGTTCGGCAATCGCGGATCGGCCACCGCGCCAAGCCGAGGCGGGGGCTGACTATGGCCAGTCTTCCATCCGAATGCAGGAAGGTTCTCTCGGCGGAATAGGCGGCGCCCGACTTGCAATTGCATCATAATTTTACTGGCTTTTGCGTCGAATCTGCCGATCGAAATTTGAGCCTGGGGGCGCGCCATGAGCAATGCCTTTTTTTCCGACTTGCTGACCAGCATCGCCGAACGCGGGCGCAATCTGCTCGACCGCAGGATCAGGACGTCAAATGGCGCGCCCGTCGCGGCGGGGGACGTGCTGTCTTTGTGCCAAGCTTTGCTCTCGGGGCGCGGCGAAGCTTCCGGGGCCGCACTGGCGCGTGATGTCCTCGACGCCTATGCGCGCCTGCCCGAATCCGAAAAGGCGGAGTTCTTTCAAAGTCTGGCGACGGATTTCGGCCCGGATCGGGCGCGGCTCGCGCAAGCCGTCGAAGCCTATGGGCGAAATCCCGGCGCGGCGGAGGCGTCGAATCTTCACTATTTGACCGAACCGCGCCGTCAGGAATTATTCCGTCGGCTCAACCGGGCGCCGGGCGGGACCAAGGATATCGTCGCCATGCGCGCGGATTTCCTCAAGTTCAAACGCGCAAATCCCGATCTGGCTTTGGTCGACGCCGATTTCGTTCACCTTTTCTCTTCCTGGTTCAATCCGGGTTTTCTCGTATTGCGTCATATCGATTGGGAGACGCCGGCCAATATTTTGGAGAAAATCATTCGTTACGAGGCCGTGCACCAAATTCACGACTGGGATGAGTTGCGACGCCGCATCGATCCTCAGGATCGGCGCTGCTACGCGTTTTTCCATCCTGCTCTTGTGGACGAGCCGCTCATTTTCGTGGAAGTCGCGCTGACCGTGGCGATGCCCGACAATGTGCAGACGCTGCTCGCGCCGGATCGCCAGCCGGAGCACGCGAGGAAGGCGCGCACGGCCGTCTTCTATTCGATTTCGAATTGCCAGGATGGCCTGGCGGGCGTGTCATTCGGTAATTTTCTGATAAAACAAGTCGTTGAAGAATTGCGCCGCGAACTGTCAAGGCTCGACCAATTCGTCACCCTGTCGCCGGCGCCCGGCTTCATGAAATGGCTGGAAACCAGCGACGCCGCCAGTCCAGGACTGGACGCCGCCTCGCGGGAAATTCTGAACAGGCCGGACTGGATCGATTCGCCCGAAAACCGCGAGGCCTTGCGTCGCGTCCTAGAGCCTTTGGCTGCGCAATATTTTCTCAAAGCCAAGAACGAAAGCGGACGACCGATCGATCAAGTCGCGCGATTTCATCTGGGCAATGGGGCGCGCTTGGAGCGAATCAACTGGCTTGGCGACCGCTCGGCGAAAGGCGTCCGCGAATCGGCGACGATCATGGTCAACTACTTGTATGACCTCGACGAAATCGAGCGCAATCACGAGGCTTACGCCAATAAGGGCGAGATCGCCGCCGCCGCAGGGGTCAGGAAATTGGCGCGCGGCGAGCAGCGTTCGCTCTTTTCGCGCTCGGGGGCCGCTACCGTGGCCGATGCGGAATGACCTGTGTGTGGTTTGCGCAGCCGAAGCTTTGCCAATCGCAACGATTAGACCTGAATTGGTGGAGCCAGACGGAATCGAACCGACGACCTCTTCAATGCCATTGAAGCGCTCTCCCAACTGAGCTATGGCCCCATTTGCGCCCAATATCCGGCCCTTGGGGTGACCGACCGCAGCGCAGCAGTGGGCGGCTGTATAGCGGCAAGGCGACGACGCGACAAGCCCTTTGATTGTCGGCGGCGGACAAAATCGCCTTTTCTATTGAACTGACAGCGTTCGGCCGCTCTCGAGGCGTTGTAGGCGTCGCTTTGCCGGTTATTGAAAAATTTGGCGAAATATCGCGTAAGCCGAAGGGATCGGGGTGGGCGCGCTTTCTCGCAAACTTTCTGATTTAACTTTCTTCGTCGGTCTCGATGTCGCCGTCGATAAGGTTGGAGACGTCGTCGTTGTCTTCCTCTTCCTCTTCGAGGAAGGTGTCGTCGGAGTCGTCGTCGCCTAGGTCGACATCGTCATCCGCCACAGCTGCGACCTTATCCTCAGCGGCCTCGGCCTCTTCCAGCGAAACCATTTCCGCGCCCTTTTCGGGCGATTCGGACTCTTCGTCGTCCGCGGCTGCAGCGCGCGCTGCGCTACGCGACAGGATCGGCGGTTGGAACGTCGTTCCGCACTTGGGGCAGAGAATGGGGTCCTTGTTCAGGTCGAAAAATTTGACGCCGCAGTTCTGGCACTGGCGCTTGCTGCCGAGCTCCGGTTTAGCCACGTGTGGAATTCCTCTATGTCGGTCGCCGGCAAAGGCTGGGACGCTTCAATGATAATAGGACGGTCCGGTTATTCGCGTGGCGCCGTTCTGTCAATCTGGATTTTCCCTTAGGCGTTGCGCCGTCCGCGCAAACGAGGTCAGCGCTCAAGTTCCGTATCCCAATAAAGGAAATCGTTCCAGGTCTTGTGGAGTTCGCTATTGGCCTGCGGAATGCGTCGGGCGACCTTGTCGAGCTGGTAGGGGGACGGCTCGAATGGTAGGCGGCGCAATTTCAGTCCTGCTTCCCTTGGCGTCTTGTCCGCCTTCAACAGATTATCGCGTTGGCAGCAGGCGACGATATTGGTCCAAACGGTATGGCCGCCCTTCGAACGCGGTGTGACGTGGTCGAAGGTCAAATCCTTGGCCAGCGCCCTTTGACCGCAATATTGGCAAGTGAATTCGTCGCGCAAAAAAACATGATATCGAGTGAAGGCCAAGGTTTTACGCCGATGATAGGCCTTGAGCGCGACGACGGAAGGCACTTCAAAGGATTGGTTGGCGGAGCGCACCACAACGTCGTCATAATTCGCGATCGGATAGACGCGCCCCTTGAGCAAGGCCACCAAAGCGTCCTGCCAGCTCCAAATCGACAGAGGCGCCCAGGAAACGGGCTGCATGTCGGCATTCAGCACGAGGGTACGCAGATTGGCGACGGAAGCGTTCATGCCGCCTCCCGCAATATCGTCTCTTCCACTTGCTGACTTTGCTCGATCAGCCGTTCATCGGCCTGGCGGCGAAATAAGGACGAAAGGAGCGATTCGCTTTGCGCGGCCGCCGGAGCCGCCGTTTCCACGACCAGCGCCCTTGAGCGCCGAGGCGGAACCGACGCGGCCTTCATGCCGCGTCTCCCGTCTCGACGTCTATTTGCTCCTTGAGGACCGTTTGCAGGGACAGAAATTGGCGCGCCGGGCAAAGCTCCAGTTTGGAGTGAGTCCGGTCGGAGAAAACGCTTAATTTCGTTCCGACGAGATACATTTTGGCCGTTACGTCCTGGTCGCCCCCCTTTTAAGGGGCCGAATCTCAGTCGCCAATAGTGTATAGGGCCGATGACGCCTTTGTGAAGGCGTTATCGGCCGCATTTCTCGCTGATTTCACCGCTGTCAGCGCGTGGGAACGGGCACGCCGCTGCGATAATCATAAAAACCACGTTGAGTCTTGCGGCCCAGCCAGCCCGCCTCGACATATTTGACCAGCAGCGGACAGGGCCGATATTTCGAATCGGCCAGACCTTCATGCAGAACCTGCATGACCGCGAGACAAGTATCGAGACCGATGAAATCCGCCAGTTGCAACGGCCCCATCGGATGATTAGCGCCGAGCCGCATGGCGGTGTCGATCGCATCGACCGAGCCGACGCCCTCATAAAGCGTATAAATCGCCTCATTGATCATCGGCAGCAGGATTCGATTGACGATGAAAGCGGGGAAATCCTCGGAAACCGTGACCGTCTTGTGAAGCTTTTCGACGAAAGCGCGCGCCGCCTGGAAGGTTTCATCCTCTGTCGCTATGCCACGGATCACCTCGACCAATTGCATGCGTGGGACGGGATTCATGAAATGAATGCCGATAAAACGGCCAGGTCGGTCGGTGATCGAAGCAAGGCGGGTGATCGAAATTGAAGACGTATTGCTGGCGATGATGGCGTCTTTTTTCAGATGTGGGCACAGACTGCTGAAAATTTTGCGTTTGACGTCCTCGTTTTCCGCCGCCGCCTCGATGACGAGATCGGCGTCGGACAAAAGCTTGAAATCCGCGGCCGGCTTGATGTGCGCCATCGCCGCGTTTTTGTCGGCGGCGGAAAGAGCCTCGCGCTCCACCATACGGCTGAGATTGGCGTCGATCTTGGCGATGGCGGCGCTGATCCGCTCTTCCGTCAAATCGTTCAGGAGGACGTCAACGCCGGCGATGGCGCTGACTTGCGCAATGCCGCCGCCCATCTGGCCAGCGCCGATCACGCCGATTTTACGAATTTCCAAAGTCATGATCCATTCCCGAACGCTCTTGGACGCGGCGGCGATGATAAGTCACATTCGCCGCCGGCGCATTTAGCCTAACGACCGATTTTACTGAGTTCGTCGTCCAGTTCAGGCAGAGCTTTATAGAGATCTGCAACGAGGCCGTAATCGGCGACCTGGAAGATGGGGGCGTCTTCGTCCTTGTTGATGGCGACGATAACCTTGGAATCCTTCATGCCGGCAAGATGCTGGATCGCGCCGGAAATGCCGACGGCGATATAAAGCTCGGGCGCGACCACCTTGCCAGTCTGGCCGACCTGCCAGTCGTTGGGCGCATAGCCGGCGTCGACCGCCGCGCGCGAAGCGCCCATGGCCGCGCCGAGCTTGTCGGCCACCGGCTCGATATAGGTCTTGAAATTCTCGGCGTTCTGCATGGCGCGCCCGCCGGATATGACGATCTTCGCCGAAGTGAGCTCGGGCCGGTCGGACTTGGCCAGGGCCTCGCTCTTGAAAGCGGAAAGGCCGGCTTCCGCCGGTCCTGCGACCGCTTCGATCGGAGCCGAACCGCCCTCGCCGGTCGCGGCGAAAGTCGAAGTTCGCACCGTAATCACCTTTTTGGCGTCGGTGGCCTGCACCGTCTGCACCGCATTGCCGGCATAAATCGGCCGTTCGAACGTGTCGGGCGAAACCACCCTGCTGATTTCCGACACCTGCGCGACGTCGAGAAGCGCCGCGACGCGCGGCAATACATTTTTGCCGTTGGAGGTGGCCGGCGCGACAATGGCGTCATAAGCCGGCGCCAGCGACACGATGAGATCCGCCAGTGGCTCCGCCAGGCCATGGACGAAGGCGTCGCCTGCAACCGTCAGCACCTTTTCCACGCCATCCAGTTTCGCCGCGGCCTGCGCCGCCTCGTCGCCGCCTGCGACCAGTATATGCACGGGAGTGGAAATTTCTTTGGCGGCGGTCAAAGCTTTGGCGGTGGCGTCGTTCAGCTTGCCGCCGTGAACCTCAGCAAGGAGAAGAGTCGTCATCAGATCACCCCGGCTTCATCTTTAAGTTTGCTGACCAGTTCGGCGACCGAACCGACCTTCACGCCGGCCTTGCGCGTCGCCGGCTCCGCCGTCTTCAGGACTTTCAGCCGCGGCGCGACATCGACGCCGCAATCAGCCGGCGTCTTTTCCGCGATCGGCTTCTTCTTGGCCTTCATGATATTGGGCAGCGACGCGTAGCGCGGTTCGTTGAGGCGCAGGTCGGTCGAGACGACGGCAGGCAGTTTTAGCGTCACCGTCTGGAGGCCGCCGTCCACTTCGCGGGTCACGTCCGCCGAACCGTCGGCGAGGTCCACCTTCGATGCAAAAGTCCCCTGTCCCCAGCCCAGAAGGGCCGCGAGCATCTGGCCGGTCTGGTTGGAATCGTCGTCAATCGCCTGCTTGCCGAGAATGATCAGGCCCGGCTGCTCCTCGAGCGCGATCGCTTTCAAAATTTTGGCGACGGCCAGCGGCTCGACCGCCTCGTCCGTCTTGACCAGAACGCCGCGATCGGCGCCCATGGCGAGGCCGGCGCGTAAGGTTTCGGTCGCCTGCTGCGGGCCGATGGAGACCACAACGACCTCGCTCGCCTTGCCCGCCTCCTTGAGACGCAGCGCTTCTTCAACGGCGATTTCGTCGAACGGGTTCATCGACATTTTCACATTGGCCAGTTCGACGCCCGAACCGTCCGTCTTCACCCGGATCTTCACATTGTAGTCCACAACCCGCTTCACGGGCACAAGTATCTTCATCGGCTTCGACCTCCGCCGGCGCGGCGCGCGAAAAAGCAGATCCCGGTCTTTCGCAAGAAAAGCCGCGCGTCCGTGGGAATGAGACCCTTTCGCAAATCCGCCGAATCGCGAAAGGGTCCCGGAGCTGAAAATGTTCGGAGCATCTGGTAATCGGGGCGGTGTGGCGAGTCAACGCCGCTTAGGCGCCTGAAAAACTTGCAGAGAGACGCCGCAGATCAACTTAGGCGCGGCAAGCGTGTCAGCGATTCTGACCAGGCCGCCATAAAACATCGTCTTCGCCGTCATTATTGGCGATGCGCGCGGCGACGAAGAGGAAATCCGAGAGACGGTTGATGAATTGCAGCGCCGGCGCGCTGACGGACTCTCCTTCCGCCGCCAAGGCGACCATTCGCCTTTCAGCGCGGCGCGCGACGGCGCGGGCGAGATGCAGGCCGGCCGCCGCTGGCGAGCCGCCGGGCAGAACGAAAGAACGCAAAGGCGCAAGGCGCGCATTGAGCCGGTCGATTTCCTCCTCCAAGCGCGTCACCTGCGCGGCGACAATGCGCAAAGGCTCGTAACCGAGCGGTTTGTCGGAAGGCGGCGTCGCAAGGTCGGCGCCGAGGTCGAACAGGTCATTCTGGATGCGCGCCAGCATGGAGTCGAGTTCGGGGAGAGCGCCGGTGGAGAGGCGCGCCAGGCCAATGGCGGAATTGGCCTCGTCGATATCGCCATAGGCTTCGACCCGCGGATCGGATTTGCGCCGCCTTTCCCCGTTGGCGAGGCCGGTTGAGCCGTCGTCGCCGGTCTTCGTGTAAATTTTGTTGAGCTTGACCATGGCTATTCGTTCGCCCCAATGCGGTCATTTGCGCAGATAAAGCACACCGAGGATGACGACGATCGCCATCAGCTGCAGGCCAACGCGCCAACGCATGAGCATTTGCGATCGATTGGGAGCGCCGCCGCGCATCATATTGGCCAAGCCTAAGAAAAGCGTCACCGTCACAGCCAACAGCGCCGCGCCGAGGAGAATATTGGAAGCATCGTTCATGGTCCGCCGGTCCTCAAAAAATCACTGGCTCAATCGGGTTTGATCAACCTTTCGAGATAGTCGAGCTCCTCACGCGCGCGATTGGGGTCGGAAAGCCGACGGCGCAATTCTTCGAGCACTTTGCGCGCATTCATTTCCGCCGTAGGGTCGATGCTATTCCGGCGGAAAGGATCGCCAAAGGGGCTTTCCCCCGACTGACCGCGCATTCCAGGCCTTCCTTCGCCCATTTGCATTCCAGCTTCGCCGGGAGCGCCCTTCTGCGCCTGTGCGGCCAGTTCGCTGGCGCCTTTGCGCAAAGCCTCCAGGGCGCGTCCCTGGGCGGCGACGGCGGAAGGATCGTTGCGGCCTCGCAGCGCCTTTTCCGCCTGCCCCATGGCCTTTTCCGCCTCGTTCAGGCTCTTGGGCGCGCCACCGGCTCCTTCCCGTTGTTGTCGCAAGGCGTTGAGTTGCTGCCGCAACTGACTCTGGCGCCGCTCGAGTTCCTGCGCTGGCGCCTGGCCTTGGCCCTGGGGCTTCTCGCCTTGACCGCCGGGGCGCGCTTGCGGCGGCGTTCGTCCCGATTGACGGCGCTGGTCCGCGTAAGTGTCGTCGCGCAGCTTTTGTTGCTCGCGCATCAGCCTGTCGATTTCGCGCAGCGTCTCCCGGTCGCGCGCCGCCTGGCTCGCGCCGGCCTTTCCGGCCAGGCGGAGGTTTTCCAACATGTCCTGCATCCGGTCGAGCAGTTCCTGGGCGGCTTGTTTGTCGCCGAGCTTGGCCGCTTCAGCCAATTGCTGGAGCATGGATTTGAGATCCTCGGCCGTAATCGCTCTTTCCCGGCCGGCCAAGCTATTGCTCGACTGGGCCTTGTTATGGGCGGCTTTCTTCGCCAGTTCGGCAAGAAAGGCGTCCATGGCTTTCTGCAATTGCGCAGTGAGACGGGCGATTTCCTGCGGCGACGCGCCGCGTTTGAGCGCGTCGCGCAAAGCTTTTTCGGCGGCGCGCAGATTGCGCTCGGCTTGCGGCATGTCGCCTTCGTCGATTCGCAAGGCCATCTGCCAAAGAAAATCGGAGACGGCGACGAGATCGGCGTCATTGCGCGCGCGCCGCAATGAATCATGGGCGTAACGCAGGCCGAGATAGACGCCGGCTTTAGGCGTGAAAAGCTCGGGCGCGATCATCAAAGCGTCGATCGCCTCCAACACATTGTTTTTCTTTGCGGAATCGAGGGCAAGAATTCTGCTTTGCTCGGCGAGCGCTTTGGCGAGCGGATTGGTCAGTTTTTTTCGTGGCAAGACGAAATTACGTATAACGGCGCGACCCTCGTTGCCGCCTTCGTCATGAACGCGCAAGGTCAGGTCGACGCGCGTCCCCCCATAGGGGCTGTCTGACCAGTCGATTGTGGAGCGGGCTTGGCCCAGCCCGGTAGGCGTGGCGGGCAAGTCGAGCTTTCCGCTTGGCGGGGCGACCAGCGCATGACCTTGCGGGACGGGCGCGCCCGCCGCTGGCTTGGCGCTGATTTCCGCGTCGCGCGCGCCATAGTCGTCATTGATCCGATAAGCGAGCGAGAAGGAACCGTGTAAATTGATCCTTGGCCGCCCGAGCGCCGTGATGGTCGGCGGCGCATCCGGCAGGCTGCGCAAGGAAAATTCCGCGAGTTCGGCGCCGCCGCGCCAAAGGCGCAGGCTTCCATCGCCGCGCAGGATGAAACGCCGCTGCGCCTTCGCCGCGTCCTTTGCCACGGACGGCGGCGCCGATACGATTCGTCCCTTGGTTGTCACATGGAGATGGCCGCCCGCAGCGCGCACGGTGATGGTTGAGCCGACCGGCGCCGTCACGGGCGAAATCTTGGCGCCGGCGCTCTTGATCGGCAAAACGATCGGCGGCCGGCCAGTATAGGCGGGCGGGTCGATCCAGGCGTCGACGCGGAAGGGCGCAGTGGCCGCGACGTCCCGACGCCAGTCGAAAGCCGCCGCGATCCGGGCGTATTTTTCCGGTCCGGCGACGAAAGCGCCGGCGCCGAGGGCGAGAAGGGCCAAGGCCCCCAGGGCGTAAGGGTCGATGGTCCAAAGGCGCGGCGAAGGTTTTATTGGACGCAACCTTGCCGCGTTCCGGGCGGCGCGGCGCAAGTGCAGCCGCCAAAGGCCTTGCGTTTGCGGATCGCCGTCATTGGCTAGCCGATCCGCAAGCGTCGCCGCCGGCGCGTCGACGTCGCCGAGGTCGAGCGCAGCCCGGGCCTCCGCCGCGCTGGGGAAGGAAAAGTCGCGGAGCCGGAACAAAGCGACGGCAAAGAGCGCGACAAAAGCGACTGTTCCCGCCATACGCGCGTAGCTGTTGGCGCCGAGCCAGAGGCCAGTCCAACTCAAGGCGACGAAAAAACCGACGACAATCATTGCCGGCGCGAGGGCCCGCGCCAGACGCTCGAAGGCCAATGCCGCCTGGGCAAGGAGGGTCAGGCGGCGCAGGCGCGACGACGCCGAAGTCGCAAAAAAAGCGCGGATACGCGTCGTCCATGCCAATGGGATCAGATTCACGCTTTGGCGCCTCGCTCTCCAACCCACAATCGCGCGTCGGGAAAAAGGTTCATGCCAGCCAGGGGGGAATCTTGTCCAGTCCAATCAACGAGTCGTAATCCCCGCGCGGGCGGATCACGGCGTAAAGATCGCCGTCGACAAGGATTTCGGGCGCGAGCAGGCGCGAATTATAGGTTCCGGCCTGCACGGCGCCGTAGGCGCCCGCCGACATCACGGCCAGCAAGTCGCCCGGACGCGGTTCCGGCATTTCGAGCCCCAGGGCCAGATAATCGCCGGTTTCGCAGACCGGCCCGACAATGTCTGCCTTGATGACGGGCGTTCCTTCATTCGGCGTCTCCACTGGGAATATGTCGTGATGCGCCTCGTAAAGCGTGGGACGGACAAGGTCGTTCATCGCGGCGTCGACAATGACGAAATTCCTTGCCGCGCCGCGCTTCAGATAGATGACGCGGGTAACCAGCACCCCAGCGTTTCCGACAATAAGCCGCCCCGGCTCGAATATGAAACGCGCGCCCAGCGGCTTCAAGCGGCGACGGACGATCTCGGCGTAAAGCTCGGGATGGCAACTCGCCGGGTCGTCGCGTTCCGAATAGGGAATGCCGAGGCCGCCGCCAAGGTCGAGGTGCGAGATTTCGTGACCGTCGGCGCGCAACCGCCCCACGAATTCCGCGAGAATGGCGAAAGCGTTGTCGAATGGCGCGAGATCAGTGATCTGCGAGCCGATATGCATGTCGACGCCGGCGATTCTTATCGCTGGAAGTCTGGCGGCGCGCGCGTAAACCTCACGCGCGACCGAAATCGGCACGCCGAATTTGTTTTCCGATTTTCCTGTCGAGATTTTGGCGTGCGTCCTCGCATCCACATCGGGATTTACGCGCAACGCCACCGTCGCCGCCTGACCGCGCGAGGCCGCGATCTGGGAAATCCGCTCGAGTTCCGGCTCCGATTCGACATTGAAGCAGAAAATGCCGTGACCAAGAGCCAAGGCGATTTCGCGGTCGGTCTTGCCGACTCCGGAAAAAGTGACCCGCTCGCCCGGGATTCCGGCCGCGCGGGCGCGGCGCAATTCGCCTTCCGAAACCACGTCCATTCCGGCGCCGAGCTTCCCTAGCAAAGTGAGCACAGCCTGGTTGGAATTGGCCTTCATCGCATAGCAGACCATGGGGTCCATATCGCTCAAAGCCTGCGAAAAGACTTTGAAATGTCGACGGATTGTCGCCGCGCTGTAACAATAGAACGGCGTTTCGACCGCCTTGGCCAATTCGGGCAAGGGCACACCCTCGGCGCGCAAAACTCCGCCGTCATAGGAGAAAAAATGCATAAGGCGCCTTAGAGCAGGAAGTCGAAAAAGGTTGGACCTTTGGGCGCGCCCGCCTTGAGAGCGTTGTCGTTGAAACCGTGCGGGAGATTTTTCTTGGAATTGGCGGCAGCGTTGGTTTCCTTGGGCGCTTTCTTGGCGGCTTTGGCCTTGGCCGCCACGGAAGGATCGATCGGGACTGGCGGGCCGGCGCGTCCACAGCCGTCAAGCAGCAAGACGCACGACAAAGCCGCCGAGGCCATGAGAATCTTGACGATGGGTGGACGGGTCAACAGCCTCAACTCCCGAATTGCGCGCGGGTGGCGCGGACTATAGCCGAAGACGCGGCGAAACGCCTCATGCTCGCAAAAAAATCTTAAAGGTCACGACGACCGTTCCTCGGTGAGGCGCTTGGCCCAGGCTTCCGCCTGCCGCCGGACGTTTTCCGGCGCCGCGCCGCCATAGCTAGTGCGGCTGCGCACCGATTTCTCGACGCCGAGAACGGTGAAGACTTCGTCAGTGATCGCCGGTTCGACCGATTGCATCTGCGCCAGCGATAATTGTTGCAGCTCCAGCCCGGCTTCTGCGGCAAGAGCGACAATGCCCCCGGTGACATGGTGGGCCTGGCGAAATGGCAGGCCGAGCGCGCGCACCAGCCAGTCGGCCAGGTCGGTGGCGGTGGAATAGCCTGATCCCGCCGCCGCCTTCATTTTGTCGAGGCGCGGACTCATGTCGCGCGTCATCCCCGCCATGGCGGCGACGCAAAGCGACAGCGACTGTAGCGAATCGAAGCAGCCTTCCTTGTCCTCCTGCATATCCTTGGAATAGGCGAGCGGCAGGCCCTTCATCACCACCAGCAGGCCAGCGAGATCGCCGATGATCCGGCCCGACTTGCCGCGCACCAGCTCCGCCGCGTCGGGATTGCGCTTTTGCGGCATGATCGACGAGCCGGTGGTGAACTTGTCGGACAGGGCGACGAAGCCGAACTGCGGCGTGGTCCACAGCACGATTTCCTCGGCGAAGCGTGACAGATGCGTCGCCGCGATTGCGGCTGCGGCCAGGGTTTCCAGCACGAAATCGCGATCCGAGACGCTGTCGAGCGAATTGGCGGTCGGGCGGTCGAAGCCAAGCGCTTTCGCCGTCGCGTCGCGGTCGATGGGAAAAGACGTGCCGGCAAGAGCCGCCGCGCCGAGCGGACATTCGTTGAGCCGCGCCCGGGCGTCGCGGAACCGGCCGCGATCCCGCGAGATCATTTCGACGTAGGCGAGAAGATGGTGGCCAAACGTCACCGGCTGCGCCGATTGCAGATGAGTGAAGCCCGGCATGACCGCATCGGCGAATTTTTCCGCCTTTTCCACCAGCGCTTTTTGCAGGTCGGCGAGCTGCGCGTCGATCTCGTCGATCGTGTCGCGCACCCAAAGCTTAAAATCGAGCGCCACCTGATCGTTGCGCGAGCGAGCGGTGTGCAGCCGCCCCGCCGCCGGGCCGATCAATTCGGCCAGGCGGGATTCGACGTTCATGTGAATGTCTTCGAGGGCGCGGGAAAAGGAAAATTTTCCGCTCTCGATTTCGCCCAAGACTTTGTCTAAACCCGCGGAAATGGCTTCCGCGTCGGCCTGGCTGATAATGCCGGTCTGGGCCAGCATGGCGACATGGGCTTTGGAGCCCCTTATGTCCTGCTGCGCCAGTCGATAATCGAAGCTGATGGAGGCGTTGATCTCCTCCATGATCGCATCGGGGCCGCTGGCGAAGCGGCCGCCCCACATTTGATTGCTCATGCCTGCCCCGCAACGAGGTCGAGAATGGATGACGAGGAACAGACGCCGCCGCAGGCCACGCCCGAACAAATGCGCGCCATAGCCCGGCGGCTCATACTGCCTCCCGCCATCGTCACCGCCGTCGTCGTCGCAGCGATGATTTGGGGCGTCCTATACTGGAAGAAGGGGGGCGGGAGCAAGGAAGCCGCATCGAGCGCATGCGCCGCTTCCACCGCACTTGCCGCCCAACTCGCGCCGCTCGCGAAAGGCGGCATAGCCGGTCTTGCGATCGACTCCCGGCCTCAGCCCATGCCGGCCTTGAGCTTTTCCAGCGACAAGGGGCCGGTCGATCTTGCCTCCTTCAAGGGGCGCACGGTTCTCTTAAATCTCTGGGCGACCTGGTGCGTTCCCTGTCGCGAGGAAATGCCCTCGCTCGATCGGCTCCAGGGCTTGGTCGGCGGCGATACCTTCACCGTCGCCGCGGTCAATATCGATACGGCGCGGCGCGACCGGCCGAAGAAGTTTCTCAAGCGGATCGGCGTCAAAAACCTGACATTTTACGCCAATCCCGACGGCGATGTTCTTTCCACGCTGAAAGCGACCGGCAAGGTCGTCGGCCTGCCGACCAGTTTCCTCGTCGGCCCCGACGGCTGTCGCGTCGGCGTGATCGCCGGGCCCGCAAAATGGGATGGCGCCGACGCCTTGGCTCTGATCAAGGCGGCGGCGCAGAAATCAGCGGCAGAGAAATGAAGCTCAGCCCTGCCGGGGATCCTTGACCGGCACGCCGGAGGCCTTGAACTGGTCGATCAGCTCGCCGGACTGGAACATTTCCCGAACAATGTCGCAGCCGCCGACGAATTCGCCCTTGACGTAAAGCTGGGGAATGGTCGGCCAATTGGCGTATTGCTTGACGCCTTCGCGAATGTCCGGGTCCTCGAGCACATTCACGCCCTTATAGGGCACTTCCAAATAGGAAAGGATTTTCGCCACCTGGCCGGAAAAGCCGCATTGCGGAAAATTCGGCGTGCCTTTCATGTAGAGGACGACGTCGTTGCCGGCGATGTCCTGCTTGATACGGTCGATGGCGTTGGAAAGTTCAGTGTCCGACATGGCTGTTTCCTTTCGAACGGAGGTCAAGGCTCCGCGACGGGTTAGAGGTAAGGGCTATGACCGCGCTCTTCAAGCGGTTTCCGGAGGGGCCGTTTCGAGCGCCAGGGCGTGAAGCGCGCCGCCCACCTGGCCGCCGAGGGCGGCATAGACCAACTGATGCTGCCGCACCCGGCTCAATCCCCTGAAAGCCTCGGAAATCACCTGGGCGCGGTAATGATCGCCGTCCCCGGCCAGATCGGTGATATAGACCTCGGCGTCCGGTAGGGCGGCCTTGATCATGCGTTCGATTTCGTCGGCTGGCATCGGCATCGGGGAGTCCTCGAAAATGGGCGTCTGACCTTGCAGGTATTTAGGCGTCCTTGCCGCCCGCCGCCATATAGGCCGGCATCCACATTTCATTCGCCTCTTGCAATTCCCGCACCGGAATCGGCGCGGCGGCGCCGAGACGCAAAGAATCGCCGCCGGTTTCGCCGAGAACTTCGTAGCCGACGCCCGCGCGAGTTGCCTCCGCCAAGAGCTCGTCCGCATTCTCCGCTGGCGCGGTCAGCAAATAACGGCCTTGGTCTTCGCCGAACCAGATTGCGGGAGTGTCGCCGCAGGGCGCCGCGACCGTCGCGCCCATCCCGCCGGCCATGGCCATTTCCGCCAGCGCGACGGCCAGCCCGCCGTCGGAAAGGTCATGCGCGGCGCTGACCAGACCTTTCGCGATCAGATCGCGGACGAAATCGCCATTGGCTTTTTCGCGCCCCAGATCGACAGGCGGAGGCGCGCCCGCTTCGCGACCGAGAATTTCGCGCAGGTAGATCGACTGGCCCAGCCAGCCCTCGGTTTCGCCGACGAGCAGGATTTTCTCGCCCGCGGCGCGAAAGGCGACGCCCACGCTTTTTGTTACATCCGCGATAAGGCCGACGCCGCCAATGGCCGGGGTCGGCAGAATGCCCTTGCCCTGGGTCTCATTGTAAAGCGAGACATTGCCCGAAACGACCGGGAAGGCGAGGGAGCGGCAGGCTTCGGCCACGCCTTCGATGCACTCGACGAACTGGCCCATGATATCCGGCTTCTCCGGATTGCCGAAATTGAGATTGTCGGTAACGGCCAGCGGCTTGCCGCCGACGGCGGTAATGTTGCGCCAGGCTTCCGCGACCGCCTGTTTGCCGCCCTCGAACGGGTCGGCGAGGCAATAACGGGGCGTAACGTCCGTCGTCAGGGCGAGACCCTTCGGCCCGTCATCGATGCGCACGACGGCGGCGTCGCCGCCTGGTCCCAGGACCGTATTGCCGAGAATGAGATGGTCATATTGCTCCCAAACCCAGCGTTTCGACGCGAGATCAGGGCAGGCGACGAGCTTTCTCAACGCCGCGTCGATGGAAATCGGCGCCGGAAGCGAAGCGGCGTCGAGCTTTTCCGGCTTTGGCGTGGGAATATGGGGACGGTCATAAAGCGGCGCCTCGTCGCCCAGCTCCTTGATCGGCAGGTCGGCCATGACCTCGCCGCCGTGCTTGACGACAAAACGCAAAGTGTCGGTGGTCTTGCCGATCACAGCGAAATCCAGCCCCCATTTGCGGAATATCGCCTCGGCCTCCGCCTCCTTTTCCGGATGAAGCACCATGAGCATGCGCTCCTGGCTCTCCGAAAGCATCATTTCATAGGCGGTCATGTTGCGCTCGCGGCAGGGAACCTTGTCCAGGTCCAGCTCGACGCCGAGATCGCCCTTGGCGCCCATTTCCACCGCCGAACAGGTGAGGCCCGCCGCGCCCATGTCCTGAATGGCGATGACGCAGCCCTTGGCCATGATTTCCAGGCAGGCTTCGAGCAGAAGTTTTTCCGAAAAAGGATCGCCCACCTGCACGGTCGGCCGCTTTTCCTCGGAATTTTCGTCGAATTCCGCCGAAGCCATGGTGGCGCCATGAATGCCGTCGCGTCCGGTCTTTGAGCCGAGATAGACGATCGGCCGGCCGACGCCGGTGGCGGCGGCGTAAAAAATTTCGTTGGCGCGGGCGATGCCAACCGCCATGGCGTTGACGAGAATATTGCCGTCATAGCTGGCGTCAAAACCGGTCGAGCCGCCGACCGTCGGCACGCCGAAACTATTGCCGTAGCCGCCGATGCCGGCGACCACGCCGGAAACCAGATGGCGCGTGCGCGGATGGTCGACCGAACCGAAGCGCAGCAGATTGAGGCAGGCGATCGGCCGCGCCCCCATGGTGAAAACATCGCGCAAAATGCCGCCCACGCCCGTCGTCGCGCCCTGATAGGGCTCGATATAGGAGGGGTGGTTGTGGCTCTCCATCTTGAACACGCAGGCCAGGCCATCGCCGATGTCGATGACGCCGGCGTTTTCCCCCGGCCCCTGGATGACCCAGGGCGCCTTGGTCGGAAGCTTTTTCAGATGCAGCCGCGACGATTTATACGAGCAGTGCTCGTTCCACATAGCCGAGAAAATGCCGAGTTCGGTCAGGCTCGGCTCGCGCCCGATCAGTTCGAGAATGCGCTGATATTCATCGGGCTTGAGGCCATGCTGGGCGACAAGCTCCGGCGAGATCGTCGGTTCGTTGGAGAGCAGATGAGCGGTCAAGGATTCCGGCCTTGTGAAAGGCGCGCGAAGGACAGGCGCGCAGGCGTCTCGATTAGAACGTCGCGCCGCAATTGGCAAGAATGGCGCCCGCGCTCCGGCTCACGCCGCCCGCATAAGGCTTTCGAAAAGGCCGCGCCCGTCGATTCCGCCGACCAGTGGATCGATCAGATTTTCAGGATGCGGCATCATGCCGAGCACGTTGAATTTTTCCGAATAGATCCCGGCGATATTATGGGTCGAACCATTGGGATTGGCGGCGTCCGTGACCGCGCCATTTGCGTCGCAATAGCGGAAGGCGACGCGGCCCTGGTCTTCGAGCTGGCGGATAGTGTCTTCCTGCGCTTCGAAATTGCCCTCGCCATGGGCGATGGCGACGTCAATCGCCTGATGCAAAGCGTAGGCGCGGGTGAAAACCGTGTCATTGCGCTCGACGCGCAAATGCTGACGCTTGCAGATGAAGCGCAGGTCGCGGTTGCGCATCAGCACGCCCGGCAGCAGGCCGCTTTCGCAAAGAATCTGGAAACCGTTGCAAATGCCGAGCACCAAGCCCCCGCGCCCGGCGTGGCGGCGCACCGCGTCCATAATATGCGCGCGGCCCGCGATCGCGCCGCAGCGCAGGTAATCGCCATAGCTGAAGCCGCCCGGAAGAAGAACGAGATCGGTTCCGGCCGGCAGGTCGTGATCGGCGTGCCAGACGATGGAGGTCTCCGCTCCGGACTGACGCAGAGCGCGCACGGCGTCGCCCTCGCGATTGGAGCCGGGGAAGAGAACGACGGCCGCTTTCATGACGCCTTCACGGGCAAGAGGAGGACCGGCCGCGCCGGATCACAGAAGTTCGACGCGATAATTTTCGACGACCATATTGGCCAGCAATTTTTCGCTCGCCGCTGTCAGGGCGGCCTTGGCCGCTTCGGCGTCCGATCCCTCGACCTCGATGTCGAACACCTTGCCCTGGCGCACCGAGGCGATTCCAGAAACGCCGAGCGAATGCAGGGCGCCTTCGATCGCCTTGCCCTGCGGATCGAGGACGCCGGCTTTCAAGGTGACGGTGACGCGGGCCTTCATGCGGCGAATTTCCTTTGCTGGCGACCGGGCGCCGCCGATTACTGCACCAATTTGGGGCCGGTGGCCTGAACTTTTTCGTTTTCCTGCATGATGCCGAGGCGGCGTGCGACTTCGGCATAGGCCTCGACGAGACCGCCGAGATCGCGGCGGAACCGGTCCTTATCCAGCTTGTCGTTGGACTTGATGTCCCACAACCGGCAGGAATCGGGGGAAATTTCATCGGCGACGACAATGCGCATCATGTCGCCTTCCCACAACCGGCCGCATTCCATCTTGAAATCGACCAGTCTGATGCCGACGCCGAGGAAGAGGCCGGTGAGGAAATCGTTGACGCGGATCGCCAGCGCCATGATGTCGTCGATTTCCTGCGGCGTCGCCCAGCCGAAGGCGGTAATGTGCTCTTCCGAGACCATCGGATCGTTGAGCGCGTCGTTTTTATAATAGAATTCGATGATCGAGCGCGGCAGCTGCGAGCCTTCCTCGATTCCTAGGCGCTGCGACAGAGAGCCGGCGGCGACATTGCGCACCACGACTTCGAGCGGCACGATTTCGACTTCGCGAATCAATTGCTCGCGCATGTTCAGCCGGCGGATGAAATGGGTCGGAACGCCGATATCGTTCAGATTCTGAAAGATATACTCGGAGATCCGATTATTCAGCACGCCTTTGCCGTCGATCACCTCGTGCTTCTTGGCGTTGAAAGCGGTGGCGTCGTCCTTGAAATGCTGGACCAACGTTCCAGGCTCGGGGCCCTCATAGAGCACCTTGGCCTTGCCTTCGTAAACTCGACGGCGGCGGTTCATGTGAATCAACCGATCTTTGAGATAAACCATGGATGCCGCGGCTCCTCCGGGCTTCCTGCGATACTCGCGCTCCCGTCCATCGCTATGGACGACGACGGTTTGGAATGGCGAGCGTCACACGGAGTCGGCGCTTAGGGGCGCGTTTCTCCGAGGTTCCTAGCCCGTTCCGCGCCTTTGCACAACAAATTTCAGTGATTCGCCGGAAAGCGCCGCGTCCATTGCGCCAAAGACTGAGACCTAAAAGGCTTTGTCGCGGCGAGCCCGCGCTAGGCAGATGACCGCTGAACCTATATATACCGTGAGACGCCGAGACCCTAGTCAGAAAGGGAGTTGAATATGCCCACGTTCGACGAGCGCGAGGACACGTTCGAAAAGAAATTCGCGCACGACGAGGAGGTCAATTTCAAAATCATCGCCCGGGCCAACAAAATGCTTGGCCTGTGGGCGGCCGGAAAACTCGGGAAAAGCGGCGAAACGGCCGAAAAATACGCCAGCGCCCTGGTGGCTCAGGACGTCGCCGCCCACGCCAAATCCGGGGTGCAGGCGCAGATTCTGAAGGATTTGGCAGCCGCTGGCGTCGAACAGTCGGAGCACCAGATCGCGCGCCGTTTCGAGGAGTTCCGCGCCAAAGCGGCGGCGGAAATCCCCAAGGAATAATCCCGCCGGCCGCCGGGCGAGGCCGGGGCGAAAAGATTTATTGACCGTCGCGCGCTAAATTCGCGCTATGAGCGACGATTTCGCGCGCCCCGACCCCGAACCGAAAAACCTCGTCTTTCCCGAGGCCGATGGCGAATTGGCGAAAGCGGCGCGGGGCTGGCTGCGCCGGCTCGCCGGCGAGCGGCGCGCGTCGCCCCTGACCATTGACGCCTATGCCCGGGATCTGCGGCAATTTTTCCGCTTTCTCGCCGAGCGTCTCGGCGTCCCCCTCACTTCCGCCATCCTGAGCGGCTTGAAGCCCAGCGACCTGCGCGCTTTCCTGGCGCGCCGGCGCGAGGAGGGCGTCGCCTCGCGCTCACTCCTACGGCAGCTGGCCGGACTTCGCTCGTTCGCGCGTTATCTGGGCCGCGAGGGCGTGGCCAGCGTCGGCGTTTTCGACAAGGTCAGGACGCCAAAAACGGCGCGCGCGCTGCCCAAAGCCTTGCCGGCGGCCAAGGCGCGGGAACTGGCTTCAGGCGAATGCGACGAGAACGAAAACCATCCGCCCTGGATCGTCGCCCGCGACGCCGCCGTGCTCGCCCTTCTTTACGGCGCGGGCCTGCGCATTTCCGAGGCCCTGGCGATTCGCCGCCGTGAAGCGCCGACGGGTTCCGTGGATTCGCTGACCGTGAAAGGCAAGGGCGCCAAGGTCCGCGCCGTTCCGATCATCGCCCCGGCGCGCAAGGCGGTCGAAAATTATCTTGAGCTTTGCCCTTTTGCGCTCGCGGCCGATGGACCTTTATTTGTCGGGGCGCGCGGCGGCCCGCTGTCACCGCGCATCATTCAGTTGACCGTCAAAAGGTTGCGTGCCGCTTTGGGATTGCCCGATTCGGCCACGCCGCACGCTCTGCGCCATTCCTTCGCCACCCATCTGCTGGGGCGGGGCGGCGATTTGCGCTCGATCCAGGAATTGCTCGGCCACGCCAGCCTCTCGACGACGCAAATCTATACGTCGATCGACAAGGAGCGGCTGTTTGAGGCTTACAAATCCGCTCATCCGCGCGCTTGAGTCGCCAACTCACATATGAATGGCGCGTTTTTCCACGGCGAGCGCCGCTTCCTTGACCGCTTCCGACATGG
>CAYRNB010000001.1:101647-110449 GCA_964425315.1 uncultured Rhodoblastus sp. | reverse complement strand
GGTTCGGCCTGGGTCCGATGGGCGAGCCAGCGCCGTCGCGCCGCCTCGATTCCCCAGACCGCGCCGAGCGCGAGATAATATTGGCGCCAATGGTCGATATCGATCTGAAAGCCTTGCAGGAAAGCGACGAAAGTCGTGGCGAACAGAACTTGCGCCTGCCGTGTCCATGGGTGGCGCGTCAGGCACTGGCGGAAGCCGACGAAACAGGTGGAAAGGACCATCAGGATGAAGCTGAAGCCGCCAAGCCAACCGTTGGAGGCGAAGGCGTTGATGTAGGAGCTGTGCGGCTCCAGGCCGAATGTCAGGCGGAAGCGCAATGGACCCATGCCATTCGGCAGGTCGAACATCATGGGAATGAAGCGCTCCTGATGTCCGAACCGGCCATTCGGCCCCTCGTCGTAGCTTTTTTCGACATGGGCGCGTTGAAAAAAGAAGTTGCGAATGTGGCTGTCGGTCATGGCGCCCGAAAACGCCAGGGCGCCGGCGAGAGCGACCATGGCGGCGGTGAGCGCGACGCGCCGGCGCATGGCGCGGGAATCCGCGGTTGTCAGCAGGAAGGCGATATTCATCGCGACCGCTATGAGGGCCGCGCCCCATGAGCCGCGGGAAAAGGAGAGAAAATTGCCCACGACCATGATTGCGAGGCTCGGGAGGACGAGCCAGAGATGACGCCAGCGTCCGAGCAGAAGACGCTGCGCGAGGAAAACGATCCCCAGGACAAGATAAGTGCCGAAGACATTGGGGTCCTTGAAAAACCCCATGGCGCGGTTGGCGTTGTACAATCTTTCGCCATGTCCGATGCTGAGCACCTGAAGCCAGCCGAGGAGGCCGATGATCGCGGCGAAGACGCTGGAGACGACATAGGCGTTGAGCATCAGGTCGAGCCGTCTGCTGGTGCGCTGCGATATGAACAAAGCGAAAAAGACGCCGGTCGTGCTGATGAACAAAGTGTGCCACATGAAGCTGACCGGGTCGGGCTCGTCCCAATAAGGAATGAGACCGATGAAGCCACCCAGAACCCAGAGAAAAAGGAAAAGGATCAAGGGCAGGACGGCGCGATGGACGCTGAGGCCGCCAAGCGCCCAGAGCGCAAGGGTGATTAGAATGAGAATGTCATAGGGCGAGGGCTGGATGGACACGACCGAGCCGCTGGCGACGGTCAGCCAGAACATGGCGTCGACCAGTTTCCGGTAGTCGAAGGGCCTGCGCGTTGTCGTCGTGCCGGGCGGCGCAGTGAGCGCGGCCTCGGTCATGGCGCGGCCTCGATCGCCGGTCGTCTCGCCTTCTGGCGGCGCGCCAGCGCCTCGTTATAGGCGGAGAGGACCGCGTCGACCATGACGCGGACGCAGAAATGTTCGGCGACATGGCGCGCCATTTTTTCGGCCTCGGCGGCGGCGGCGGCGGGGTCGCGGCGCAGCGAGGCGACCATGGCCTCGGCCAGTGCGCGGGCGTCGTCGCGGGGGATCAGCCGGTCGCGGAACGGCCCGAAAATCTCGCCGACGCCGCCGACGTCGGTGGCGATGATCGGCTTGCCGGCGGCGATGGCCTCCATCACGATATAGGGCAGGGATTCGGCGCGGCTCGGCGTCACCACGATACGGCCGAGCGCGAAAGCGTCGCGCGCCGCCAGCACGCCGTAAAAGGCGACATGGCGGTTGAGGTCGTAATGTTCGACCATGGCGGTGAGCTTTTCGATTTCTGCGCCCGAGCCGACGATCACCAGGCGCGGCGCGCGCTCTCCACCGGCGTGAATCGCCGCCAGGGCTTCGATCAAAGTGTCGACGCCCTTGTTGGACGACAATTCGCCGACATAGACGAATTCCGCCGCGTCGGGGACGAGATCGACCGAAGCGAATTCCTCCGGCCGCAGGCCGTTCTTGGCGACGCGTTGCAGCGCCCTGGACGTTCCGACGTCCGCCTCGAACTGGCGCGCGATGAAGTCGCTTTCGAACAGCAGCAGATCGGTGCGCGTGTCGGCGAGTTTCTCGACCGCCATATAGAGGCTGCGATGGCGTTGCGGATGAAAACTGCCGCCATGCGGCGTATAGGCGCGCAGCACGCGCCTGGGGCAGGGCAGAAATCCGGTGGCGCGCGCGTAAAACCCGCCTTTCGAGCCGTGGCCGTGCAGCACGTCCGGCCGCAGCCGCCAGATTTCGCGATGGACGCGGGCAATGGCGGCGAGATCGCCGACATGCGGCTCGCGGCGCATGGGAAAGCGCCTGACGCCGAGTTTCATCGAGGGCGCGAGAAGCGCCAGCTGGCGGCTGGCGATGTCGGCTCCGGTGGAGGAATCCGCAATGATTCCGACCTCATGGCCGCGCCGCGCCTGTTCGCGCGCAAGGTCGGTCACGTGCCGGAACAGGCCGCCGACCGGCGCCCGCAGCACGTGGAGAATGCGGAGACTTCCTTCGTTCGAACCCATTTCGTCATCATCCGAAACAGGCTATTTTTAGGGCAGGAAAGTTAAGAACTTGGGAAGAGGGCGGCCGCGCTCTCCGCGCGCTTTCAGTAGGCGTTGGCCGGGCGCAGCAGGGCGAGCGGGGTGAGCGCGAGAATATAGACGTCGAGCAGGAGCGACCAGCTTTCGATGTAATCGAGGTCGTATTCGACGCGCCGCTGAATTTTCTCCACCGTGTCGGTTTCGCCGCGCCAGCCATTGACCTGAGCCCAGCCGGTGATGCCCGGCTTGACTCGATGGCGGGCGAAATAGCCGTCCACGACCGTGTCGTAATCCCGTTCCGCCGCTTGTGCGCTGGCGGCATGAGGACGCGGGCCGACCAGCGACAGATCGCCCTTCAGCACGTTCAGCAATTGCGGCAGCTCGTCGAGCGAGGTCTTGCGGATGAGGCGCCCAAAGGGCGTCACGCGCGGATCGTCGCGCGTGACCAGCCTGCGCGCCAGCGAATCGCACTGATCCAGATAGAGCGAGCGGAATTTATAGACGATGATCTTTTCATTGTTGAAGCCGAGCCGCTGCTGGCGGAACAGCACCGGTCCACGCGAGGTCAGCTTGACGCCCAGCGCGACCGCGAGCATGACCGGCGAGAGCATGAGCAGCAGCGCGGCGCCGACGATGCGGTCGAACAGGCTCTTGACCAGCAGTGCGCCTTCGGAAATCGGCCTGTCGAGCAGGTCGAACATCGGCGCCGACCCGATATAGGAATAGGCGCGCGGCCGGAAGCGCAGGCGGTTGGCGTGAGCCGCCAGCCTTATGTCGACGGGCAGAACCCACAACTTGCGCAGCATGGACAATATGCGCCCCTCGGCGGTGATCGGCAGAGCGAAAATCACCTGATCGACGCGGACATGGCGGGCGAACGCAAGAAGGTCGTCGATGCTTCCGAGCTTTGGATAACCGGCGACGAGATCCGGCGAGCGCTCGTCGTCGCGGTCGTCGAACAGGCCGAGAATACGCAGGTCGGGCCCGGGATCGCGCGACAATTCATTAAGCAGCATTTCGGCGAGAGGGCCGCCGCCGACAACCACCAGATAGCGATCTAGCAGGCCGCGGCGCGTCAGAGCGCGAACCAGGGTCGCAGCGCCGATCCGCGTGGCGGCGAAAAGACCCAAGCCCGAAAACATCCACAGCGCCAGCCAGCCGCGTGAGAAGGATGATTCGATGCGCAAGACGAAAGCCGTCGCCATGGCGGCGAAAATCACGCCGCTCCAGCAAAGAGCGACTCGCAGCCAGGCGGCCAGCGGCTGTCGCAGGGCCTCGATCTTGTAGGCGCCGATGAACTGCAGCGGCAGGAGCATGGCGATGGACATAATCGGAATAGCGACAAGGTAGCTTTGCTCAAGTTCCTTCAGCGGCCCGACATGAAGGGAGTGGACGGCGAAGCCGCTCGCCAGCAGGCCGCAGAATTCAGTGGTCGCCAGAGCGGCGCCGAGGAAGACGCGGGAGAGACCGGTCTTGACTTTGCTCGGAACGAGGGCTTCCGCTGGCGGCGTATGACGCATGGAACTCGCAACCCGCCCCGATCGAAAAGGAATTTCCGCGATGCGGGGTCGTTAACAAACGGATGTCCTGCCTTTTCGGCTTAAACCAATTGTCAACCAATAATAGTGCGTATTCTGCAGGAAGTAACCTTGCGCGCGACGAATATCGCGTCTTTCGCAATTTACCTTTAATTGTAACGATTATGGCCGCGGCGAGACTTTTCTGCGTCAGGAAAAGCAATCAGAAAAAGCGCTCGTGAATGAGTATCGTGTCGCCCGGCTTCACCGGCTGAGTAATCGGCACATTGGCGACAATCGTGCGGCCGTTTACGGTGCGGGTGAGTTGCGCCTCGTCCTTGCTGGCGCGCGGCGTGAAGCCGCCGGCGATCGCCACCGCCGTTTCGACCGTCATGCCGTTGACGTAAGGATATTGTCCGGCGGTCGTCACTTCGCCGAGAATGAAGAACGGCCGATAGGCTTCGACCTCGACCGACACACGAGGATCGCGCACATAGCCGTTGCGCAAACGATCCGCGATCTCGTGCGCCAATTGGTCGGTGGTGCGCCCTCTGGCGGGCACCATGCCGATCAAGGGCATGGCGATATCGCCGGAACTATTCACCGCAAAGGAATTGCTGAGCGAGTCCTGGCCGAAGACGATGACGCGGACGCGGTCGCCCGCGGCAAGCGTATAGGGCGCCTCGGCCTGCGCGCGGAACTGCGTCGCGCTCGGGCCGGTCGCGGCGCAGCCCTGGAGCGCGGCGACCAATGCGAGACAGACGAAGAAAAAGAAACGGCGCATGGGCAGACCGGAAGCGTGCGCCGCGGCAATGCGGCCTGATGGGAAGCTAACTTTTCATGGTTAACAAAGTCTTGCCGGCCGATCGCCGTCGATTAACCGGGCCTCAACCATAATTGTTCTAAATTCCGTGACGTTTCATGCAGCGGGCGAGGGACTGGGGCGCGCCGCCGCAGCACGGAGTTGGTGATGGGCGCGGACAATTTCGATTATGACTCAGCGGCCGGCCGGGATGAAATCGATCTTAACGGCATCGGCGCCGCCTTGCGCCGCAAGAGGCGCTTTATCGTCGGCGTGACCCTGGGCTCCGCGGCGGCGGCGATTCTGTTCTGCCTCATGGTCAAGCCGCGCTATATGGCTGAATCGCGCATTCTCGTCGAAAATCAGGAATCCTATTTCACGCGCTCCGACCCCAATGTCGCGACGAGCGCCGACACGGCGCAATTGCTCGACGAGGAGGCGGTCAACAGCCAGATTCAATTATTGACGTCGCGCGATCTCGCCCGCCGCGCCATTGACGCGCTTCGGCTGAAAGGCAATCCTGAATTCGATCCGGTGGCTTCGCATTTTTCGGTTTTCAAGCGGATTTTCTCACTGTTCGGCCTCGCCTCTGATCCCAGCCGGCAGGCGCCGGAAGACCGGCTGCTCAACGCTTTCGCCGATCATCTCACCGTCATGTCGCCGACGAAGACGCGTGTGCTCCAGGTGGAATTCTCCTCGCATGACCCGGAACTCGCCGCCCGCGGCGCCAATGTCGTCGCCGATCTCTATATCGACATAAAAAGGCAGGCGAAGCGCGAAGACGCCCGCCAGGCGGCGAAAACCCTCAAACCGCTCGTCGCGTCGCTCGAGGCGCACGTCGCCGAGGCCGACTCCAAGATCGAGGCCTTCCGCGCCCGGAACGGCCTATATGAGACCGGCTCGAACATGACGCCGCCGACGCAGCAATTGGGCGATATCACCACTAAGCTCGCGGACGCGCGCGCCGCCCAATCGCAGGCGCAGGCCAAGGCGCATTCTCTTCGCGAGCTATTGCGCCAGGGGCGGCTCAGCGACGCAGGCGAAATTTCAAAGGACCCGTTGGTGCAGCGCATCGCCGCGCAGCGCGTCATCGTGAAGTCGCGGCTTGCCTATGAATCCCGCACGCTCCTGCCAGGCCATCCGCGCATCAAGGAGCTGCGGGCTCAGCTCGCCGATATCGACAGTCAGCTGCGCTCGGCGGTGGACAAGGCGGCGCGCAGCCTTGAGAACGACGCGCGAGTCGACAGGGCGCAAGTCGCCAATCTGACCAAGCTCCTGGAAGAGCAGAAACGCGCCGTCGGCCAAACGAACACCGTTCAGACGCGGTTGCAGGAATTGCAGCGCAACGACAAGGCGCTGAAAGACGAACTGACGATCGAGTCGGCGAAATATCAGGCGGCGTTGGCGCGGGTCGATGCGGATACGGCGCCAGCGGACGCGCGCATCATTTCACGCGCCGTGGCGCCGAGCCGGCCAATTTTCCCGAAGAAAATGCCGATCACCATTTTCGCCGCCCTGGCGGGCCTGGCCTTCTCCGTCGGCGGAATCGTGGCGAAGGAATTGACGACGCAACGCGCGGAAGACGTGCCGCTGTCGCCGCCGCCGCCACGCGACATTGGCGCGGAAGACGCGCGCGGCGCGCCGCTCCGGTCCGCGGTCGGGGCCATGGCCGTCGCCGCCGCATCGCCCGGCGCCGCCGGGGCCCTGCCGGAGGAGGCGCCCCTGCTGAGCCGGCTGAAACAGGCCGTCGCCGATTATGCCGCTCCCGCGGTCGAATTCGAAGAAGAAGAGACGGACGAAAACGCCTCGGACGACGCGATGGCGGAAGCCGACGAATCCCCTGCGGGCCTGGTCCAGCGCCTCGTCGCGGCCACGGCGCATGGCGGCGTCAGGGTCTTGGTCATCAGCGCCGAAGATTCGGCGCCCGATTGTCCCAGCCTGGTCCTGGGCCGGGCTCTCGCCCGCGAGGGCAGGGCGGCGCTGCTGCAGATCGACGACGACGACGTTTATCTGCGCGAGGCTTTGGCGGAGGCTGTCGGCCACGACGAATACGACGCTCCCCAGCCTGGCCTGGCGCAATTGCTTGCCGGCGAGGCGTCTTTTGCCGAGGCGATCCACCGCGACGCGACGTCGCGCTTGCACATCGTGCAGTCGGGCGGCCCGACCGCGACGGAGGAAGGAGACCTGCGCCTGATCATCGTCGCCTTGCACGAGACCTATGATTTCGTCGTCATCGCCGCGGGAGCGGACGCCGCGGCGGCCGGCCTCGCCGAGGAAGCGGAAATGACCGTGGTCGTCGGGAAGGACGCTCATATGCGCGATTTCCTTTACGACGGACTGACGACGGCCGGCGCGCGGGAAATTGTCCGCGCCGGCCTCGACGAAAATCACGAGGTCGTCGAAATCGCCGCGTGAAGACATAAGCTTTTGACTCGTCGTCCGCGCCCCCTTTATTGAATGGAGACGGAGGACGCGATGAGCGAATGGGCCGAAATCGAACTGACGACCATTGACGGAGCGGCGCGTCAAATGGGCGATTACGCGGGAAAAGTCCTGCTGATCGTCAATGTCGCCAGCAAGTGCGGCTTCACCCCGCAATATGCCGGGCTCGAAGCGCTGCAACGGCGCTTTTCTTCGCGCGGGTTCGAGGTTCTGGGCTTTCCCTGCGATCAGTTCGGCCATCAGGAGCCGGGCGACGAGGCGGAGATCAAGAATTTCTGCACGCTGACCTATGACGTCACTTTCCCCATGTTCGCCAAGATCGAGGTCAATGGCGATGGGACGCATCCGCTCTATCGCGCGCTGAAGAAAGAGGCGCCCGGCCTGTTGGGGACCGAGGCGATCAAATGGAACTTCACCAAATTTCTGGTCGGCCGAGACGGCAAGGTCTTGAAGCGTTATGCGCCGAAGGATACGCCCGAATCCATTTCATCCGACATAGAAAAAGCGTTGTCTTAAATATAGTTAGTCCTGCTTTTTCATATCGCGATAGAAGTTGGCGATGGCGTTGAACCAGATATGGCGCGCCTGAAGGTGATCGGCGCCTTCAACGCGCGAGGGCAGGCGCAATTCGTTGACAAGGGTCTCGATCTCGCGCCGCGCCGAAAGCTGCGATGGGGTGAGGGCGTGGTTCGCCTCCTCGATCGCGTCGAGGGCGGTGAGGCCGAGCGGGAAAAGCTCGCGGAAGATGACCCGGTCGTGCAGGCCCTCGGCAACGCGGAATTGCAGCTCGAACGCCAGTTTGCGCAGGGCCTGGTCGAGCTGGCGGGCGTTATTGGTTTGCAGCGTCGCGATGCGGTTGCGCACCAGAATCCAGTCGATCAGGCCGTTGTCCACCAACCGGCGCTTGCGCCGCGCCTCCATCACGATTTCCGCATATTGCGCCATCTGGCCGCGCTGCGTGCGGTCGTGATGGACGCGCGACAGCACATCCATGTCGATGAAACTGTCGTTCATCGGCGAGATCAGAGTGTCGGCGAGCGAATGGGCGAGGCGCATCAGATAGGAATCGCTCGCCGGCGTGTCGATGACGACGAATTCGTAATTATGCTCCACTTCGCCGATGGCTTCGGCGAAAACCGCAAATTCGGCCGCTTCGTTTTCCTGGACGTTGGCGGATTGGCCGCGCTCGGGCGCGAAATGTTTGGGTAGTTCGACTTTCCACGGCGCGACGCGCGCCCAGGAGGCGCGATTTTCGAAAAAGCGGGTAAGGGAACGCTGGCGGGTGTCGAGATCGATGGTAGCGACGCGATAGCCGGCCTTCATCAGGGCGACGGAAAGGTGGATCGACAAAGTGGATTTGCCGGAGCCGCCTTTTTCGTTGGCGACGACGATCACATGGGCGGTGCGCAATTCGGGCGCTTCGTCCGAATCAAAACTCATGCGGGGATTCGCGCTCCAGCGTCTTCATAGCGTGCTTAACCCGATCGGCGCATGCCCGCAAGCTGGGCAGGGTATGTCGCCGGCCACCCAGCCGGCTCCGACCGCTTCGCCAATCCGCGAAAGCTCTTCGTTTTTCAGCGATCGCCGCCGCCCATCATGCC
>CAYRNB010000001.1:88665-101547 GCA_964425315.1 uncultured Rhodoblastus sp. | reverse complement strand
TTCAGCGATCGCCGCCGCCCATCATGCCGGGCCCCATCATGCCGTGACCCATCATGCCGTGACCCATCATCCCGCGGCGGCCGCCATCATTCATTGCGCCGCCATAGTCACGCTTTCGACCCTGTTCTCCCGGCAGCCGGTGGCCGTTTTTGGCGAAAGCGCGGCCGAAGGCGTTTCTCGGTCCGCCCCCTTGTGGATTGACGTGACATTGCCCGCAAGGCAGGCCGGTCCGGGTGGCGTAAGCAGGCCGCGCCCGCGCGGCGGGAATCGCGAGGAAAGTCGCGAATGCGGCGAGAAGCGCCGCCGCGCTCGTCTTTGTCCCACGGGTCAGGCGGCCGCTCATCATCGCTCCTTCCTCACATCGGCGTGGCGCCTTCATGGTCATTTCTTGATGGTGAAGCGGTAAGTCTCGTGGCAGGCGACGCAATATTGCATGGCCTCGCCCAATTTGGCGCTGACGGCGGCGGCGTTCCGATCCTTTTCCGCCGCCTCGGCCACGGCGTCGAAGGCCATATGCGACTGGCGCCCCAGTCCGCGAAAATCTTCAGGCAACTGCTTCATCATTTGCCTCGGCATGCCCTTGAACGCTTTCAGTCCAGACCTGTGGGCGGCGGCGGCGGCGGCCTTCCAATCATTCTTGCCGGCCGCCTCGGCGACCCCTTGCGCCGAGGCGAGCATGACGCGCATTTCGGCGAGAATGAATACGCGGGTCGCCGCAGTTACGGGAACCGCGCGTCGGCTGTCCATCGTGGGGCGGGGCTTGGCGGGCGCTTCTTTGGCGGGCGTATGTTTGGCGGCGGGCGCCTTCTGCGCCAGAGCCGTCGCCGCAAGGCCACCGAGCGTCAGGATCGCGATCGCGGCAATAATTCTGCGACGCATGGTTTCCTCCAGACGTTTCCGTCAGGCCGAATAGATCCAGTCCTGACGCGCCAATAGCCGAGTAGAACTGGCGGCGCGCAGCACCATGTCGCGCGCGAAGGCCTTGGGCCCGGCGAGATGATAAATGCGACCCTGGCCACGCGAGGCCTTCTGCACGCGGCTGGCGCGATCCATGCGCGCCGCGGAATAGGCGGCGAGCGCCCGCGCCGGGTCGTTTCTCTCCACCGAAAAGCTGCGCGACAGCGCCAGCGCGTCCTCGATCGCCTGGGCCGCGCCCTGGGCGAGATAGGGCAGCATGGGATGGGCGGCGTCGCCGAGCAGCGCCGCCCGGCCGCGCGACCAGGACTCGATCGGCGGTCGGTCGAACAGGGGCCAGCGCAACCAGTTCTCGCCGGCGGCGATCAGATCGCGCGCCTCGCGCGTCCAGGTTTCGAAGCGATGAAGCAGGAATTGCTTGTCGCCGGCGCTGTCCCAGAAATCGGCGTCCACCCGCGCGCCGCGCCAATTGTCCTCGACCAGGGCGACGACATTGACAAGCGCGCCGCCGCGCACGGGATAATGGACGAGATGGGCCTTCTCGCCGAGCCAGAGATTGGCGGCGCGGGCCCGCATCGCCTCGGGCAGGTCGATGGCGTGAATGAGCGCCCGCCAGGCGGTATGGCCGGTATAGGCCGGCTTGTCGCTCTGATCGCCATGGAGGCGGTTGCGCACCAAAGAGCGCAGGCCGTCGGCGCCGATCAGCGCCGCCCCGGAAGCGCGGCGATAGTCGCCTTCGTTGCGATAGGTGACGGCGACGCCTTGCTCGTCCTCGATAAAGCCGGTGAGAGTCGAATCGGGCCGGATTTCGATATTGTCGTCGACCCGCGCGCACTCCAGCAAAGCGTTGAGCAGATCGGCGCGATGGACGACGAGATAGGGCGCGCCATAGCGCTTTTCGACGCCGGATAGCGAGATTTTCGCCAGATCCGCGCCGTCGCGGCCGCGCCGGATGCGGATATGCTCGGGCGCGACCGCGAGGCCGGAAATCAGCTCCAGGACGTCGAGACGGCGCAGAATGCGGCTGGCGTTGGGAGCGAGCTGGAGCCCGGCCCCGACTTCGCGAAAGGCCGGCGCGCGCTCCAGCACCACGGTGGGGCGCCCGATTTTCGCCAAGGCCAAAGCGGCAGTGAGGCCGCCGACGCCGCCGCCGGCTATGACAATGGGGTCTTGCGAAGCCACGTCCTCACGCTCCCGCGTCCGCTTCTTTTCAGGCGGCTTGCGCGGTCAGTTCGCATTCGGCCGGATCGGAATGGCCGTGCAGTGCTTGGTCGTAAATGTAAAGCGTCGAGCAATAGGGGCAGATCGCCTCATTGTCGGCGCCCATGTCGATATAGACGTGAGGATGGTCGAAGGGCGGCAAAGCGCCGATGCACATGAATTCCTTGGCGCCGACGCGAATTTTCGCCAGGCCGGGCTGATTGTGGAAATGCGGAATGGCGTGGTCGCTCATGCGGATGTTCCGAATCTGGGGCGGCAGGCGCCAAAACGATCGGCGCGCCTCGTGGCGAAAGCCGGGGAGGCGCGCACAATAATCAATGGCGGCGGATTTGGATAGAGACCAATTGGCCGCCCCCGGTCAAGACCGCTTTTTTTGCCAAAAGGCGCCAGAGCGGCGAATCGCGCCGCGTAGTCGAGGGCTTTTACGGCCGCATGGAAATTTTTACGGTCGCCCAGGGCGCGGCTTATGGTGTAACAATCCCGCGCCGCGCGCGAATAAAGGTGATGGATGCGGGATTTACAGGGGCAGGATGAGGAGTGGAGCGCGGCCATGCGGGCCGCCCTGGCGGGCGACGGGGTCGCCTATAGCCGGTTGCTCACGGTCCTGACGCCCTATTTGCGCCATCTGTGCCGCAAGGCCTGCGCGCGCGCCGGCCTTGCGGCAAGCGAGGCGGAGGATGCGGTGCAGGAGACGCTTTTGGCCATTCACCTCAAACGCCATACATGGGATCCAGAGCAGAAGCTCACGCCCTGGATCGCCGCGATCGCGCGCAACAAAATCATCGACTCGGCGCGCCGGCGCGGCCGCCGCGCCGAAACGGATATAGGGGATTTCGAAAATATCCTGTCTTCGCCGCCGGAGACCGAACATTTCGAGCGCGAGCAGGAAAAACAGGACGCGCTGCGCCTGCTCGATCGCCTGAGCGACAAGCAGCGCGAAGCGATCGAGGCCGTGTCGATCCGCGGCGAGAGCATTCGCGCCGCCTCGGAGAAACTGGGGGTGAGCGAAGGCGCCTTGCGCGTCTCCATTCACCGGGGCCTGAAAAGCCTGGCCGAACTTTACCGGAAGTCGCGCACGTGAAGACCGAAGACCTCATAGCGGCCCTCGCAGCCGACCTCGAAGTGAAGCCGTCGCCGCTGCGCCGGCTGTTCGCGCTCGACGTTCTGGCCGGCTTCGCGGTCTCGGCCGCGTTCTTCTTTGCTTTCCTTGGCCTTCGCAAGACCTTTTTCGCTTCGCTCGACGAGCCGCGGTTCCTGTTCAAATTCGTCTTCACATTGACCATGGCGGCGAGCGGCCTGGTCCTGGTTTGGCGACTGTCACGACCGGCGGCGAAGATCGGCGCCGCCGGCTGGGCGGTCCTGCTCGCGCCGGCCCTGGCCCTCCTGGCTTGCATTGCCGAAATGGCTGCGGTCCCGCGCGATCTGTGGATGACGCGGATGATCGGCCATAACGCCGTCCACTGCCTGACGCTCATTCCGTTGATGTCGCTGGCGCCGCTCGCCGGGCTTTTTCTCGCCCTGCGGCATGGCGCGCCGACCGAGCCGCAAAAGGCGGGCGCGGCGGCGGCCTTCGCCGCGGCCGGATTGGCGGCCACGCTTTACGCCGCCAATTGCCCGGACGATTCGCCCTTCTTCGTGATCGTCTGGTATCTGCTCGCGACCCTGATCGTCGTCACGCTCGGCTGGTTCGCCGGCGGCCGCTTTCTGCGCTGGTAGGGGTCGCGCCCTTGGATATGGAGTATTTTTCCTCGGACGGGGCGCGCCTCGCCTATATCGATGTCGCCCCGCACGGGGCCGACCGCGGCGAGCCGATTCTTCTCATTCATGGATTTGCTTCCAATCACGGCGTCAACTGGGTCTTTCCGCAATGGGTCAAGACGCTGGTCGGGGCAGGGAGGCGGACCATAGCCCTGGACAATCGCGGCCATGGCCGCAGCGAGAAATTTTACGATCCGGCGTTTTACACGCCCTGGATCATGGCCCGCGACGCCGTCAACCTGCTCGATTGGCTCGGTCTGGCCCGCGCCGACGTCATGGGCTATTCCATGGGCGCGCGGATCGCCGCCCATGTGGCCGTAGCTTCGCCAAAAAGGCTGAGAGGTCTTGTGCTCGGCGGCCTGGGTTTCCATCTCGTGGATGGCGCCGGATTGCCGATCGGAATCGCCGACGCCATGGAGGCGAAGTCGCTGGACGATCTCTCCGATCCGACCCAGCGGATGTTCCGCTCCTTCGCCGAGGCGACCAAAAGCGATCTCGCCGCTCTAGCCGCCTGCATGCGGGGTTCGCGGCACGCGATGAGCAAGGAGGAAGTCGGTTTGATCGAGGCGCCGACGCTGATCTGCGTCGGCTCCAGGGACGAGGTGGCGGGAGATCCGAAGGCGCTGGCGGGGCTGATGAAAAACGCCCGCGCCCTGATCGTGCCGGACCGCGATCACAATCGCACGGTAGGCGATAAGCATTTTAAGGAAGGCGTGCTAGAATTCCTCGACAATCTTGATAGATAGGGCGTGGCGCGGGGGCGCAGGGAGTAAGGTTTTATGACGAAGACGGGCAATGTGCGGCCGCTGCGCTCCACCGAGGCCGATCCGATTTTCGCGCAGGTTCGGCGCGAAGCGGAGGAAACGTTGCGCCGCGAGCCGGAACTCGGCTGCTTTCTCGCCTCGTCTATTCTCAATCATGCGACGCTGGAGCAAACGGTCGCCCATCGCCTCGCCGCGCGCCTGTCGCATCCGGATTTTCCCGGCGACATCATTCGCCAGAATTTTCTCGAATTCTGCGCCCGCGATCCCTCCTTCGGCATAGCGATCCGCGCCGATCTTCTCGCGGTCGTCGACCGTGACCCCGCCTGCGAGCGGGTGATCGAGCCCCTGCTTTATTTCAAGGGCTTTCACGCGCTGCAGGTGCATCGCCTCGCCCATGCGCTTTGGGTGACGGGCCGCAAGGATTTCGCTCTTTATCTGCAATGCCGCTCGTCGGCCGCCCTGCAGACCGACATCAATCCGGCGGCGCGCATCGGCAAGGGCGTCTTCCTCGACCACGCCACCGGCCTCGTGGTCGGCGCCACTGCGGTGATTGAGGACGACGTCTCGATCCTGCACGGCGTGACGCTCGGCGGCACCGGCCATGAAAGGGGCGACCGCCATCCGAAAATCCGCCACGGCGTGCTGATCGGCGCCGGCTCGGCCATTATCGGCAATATCGAGATCGGCGCCTGCTCGCGCATCGCCGCGGGATCGGTGGTGCTGAAGCCGGTGCCGGCCAATGTCACGGTGGCGGGTGTGCCGGCGCGTATTGTCGGCGCCTCCGGCTGCGCCGAACCGGCGCGCGAAATGGACCAGATTCTCGTCTCCAAGGCGGGCGAGGAGTGACTGCGGCTTTTTTAGCCAATCACTGTCGCTCTTCGCCCCGATCGCAAAAGCGCTTCGCCATTGGCGCGGCGCCGGGCCTTTACGCCTTGTAGGGCTGGCGCGCTTCGTCGCGGCCTGTGTGTCGAAATGGTCCTGGCGCGAGCGAATCTCTCCCAGAGCGATGCTCTTCGTAATGTCGGGGTATTTGGCGAGACGCCATTTCTCGTCGACTGGCGCGCCCGTCAGGATCGAGGCGAGAAAGGAGAAGAGCTGCTCTTTCTTGATTTCGATTTTATCGGGAGGGTCCGAAATGAGCCACAGAGTCGTGAGAGCAGATTTGTATGGAATAAGATAGGGTTTGCTGTCGATTTTCACGGCGCTGGCAGTGCGATCTGAAACGTTGTTTTGGTTGGGCGCCGATGGCGTTCTGAATTCCTTGCTGAATTCATTGAACCAAGAGATGGCGACGGTCCCGGCGCGCCACACGACCTCGCCTGTCCTCTCGCTTCGCGGTCTATGGCGGGTTGGCGAGAAGGCCAAGGATTTTCCGGATGCGCGCCGCTTCTCACGAAAACCGGGTTTCCCTTTTTGGCGGGCCGCTATAGGTTCGCGCAACCAGGCAGGCACGGAGACGGCCATTGAACAAGACCGAATTGCGCAAATTGCAGGAATTCCTGCGCAACACCCTCGGCGCGCCGGGCATAAGAATCGCCCTTGATCCCAGGGACGATGAACAGGCTCTCGTCAATTATGGCGAACGGACGCTCGGCGTCATCAGCGTCGACGACGAGGACGGCGACCGTTCCTTTTCCTTCGCCATGACGATTCCCGTCGAGCGTCCCGCATTGCAGGACTATCTGCGCCGGTTGTTCGAAAACGATAAGTTGCGAATCGTGGCTCGGATGAAAAAGACCGATTCTGTCGAACTCTATCGCGGCGACGATTTTATCGGCGTGATTTCCGCCGACGATCCCAAGGGCGGGAGCTTCACCTTGCAAATGGCCATTCTCGATTTCGACCTCGAGGATTTATGAGGCCATGAGAGCCCGATTCGGCCTCTTCATTTTGGTTGCCGCCGCCATCCTTCCAGGCGCCGCGTGGGCGGCCGATCCGTGCAACGTTTCCCAGGCCGAAATCACCAATGCGGGCAGTTACGCCAGCGCAATCAAAAATTCCATCGGCGCCATCGCCGATTGCGACGGCGCTTATCGGCGCTTCGAGGCTTGTTCGCTTGGAACGTCCGGCGACAATGCGATTTCCGATATCGTGCGAGCCAAATGCGAGAAGCGTTTTCTCCCCACGGCCGACGCCGCGACGAAAAAGGCTTATAAGGACAAGCTCTATCATTGCGACGACGTCGCCCGGAAGAATTCGGGAACGATGTACCTGTCGTTGGCCGCCCTCTGCCGCGCCAAGACGGCGCGCGATTTCGCACGCAAGAGCGAGGGCGTCAGGGCGAAGTGACCGCGCCCTTCGCCGCGCGGCGGCCAGGGACGGTTTTCGCGTGGGCGCGCGGTTTTTTCGCAGGCGCGGCGAAACCGGCTAGAAGGAGACGGTGTCGGTTCCCCCGATCGAAGCCGTCTCGGCAAGGGAGCAGGACGATATGACATTTTACACGATCGACGGCGCCGCGCCGGAACTGCCGCCGGAAGGCCGCTATTTTGTCGCGCCGGACGCGAACGTCATCGGCCGCGTGCGTCTCGGCGAGGATGTCAGCGTCTGGTTCGGCGCTGTCTTGCGCGGCGATAACGAATGGATCGAGATCGGAGCCCGCAGCAATATTCAGGATCTTTGCGTCATGCACACCGACATGGGCTTTCCACTGACGATCGGGGCCGACGTCACCGTCGGCCATCGCGTCATTCTGCATAGCTGCACGGTGGGCGAGGGCAGCCTGATCGGCATGGGCGCGACCCTGCTCAATGGCGCGAAAATCGGCAAGTTCTGTCTCGTGGGCGCCAACGCTCTGGTAACCGAGAACAAGGAATTTCCGGATTATTCGCTGATCGTCGGCTCGCCCGCCAAAGTCGTGCGGACTTTTGATTCGTCCGTCGCGGAAAAGTTGCTCGGCAGCGCCCGCGGTTATGTTCAAAACGGCCGCCGCTATGCGGCCGGATTGAAAAAGATTGAGTGAAAGGGCTTCACAAGACGACGTTTTCGTCGAAAACGTCGAAGGAAAGCGGAAGGGCGAATTCCAGCGCCAAGCCGTGGTCGAAAACGCGCACGACGCGCGCCGGCCGGCGCCCGATGTGCACCATGGCGCCGAGCCCCGCCTGAGCCGTGCAGGCGACAGCCGCGCCGGACACCGAAATGTCGATGATTTTCGCCGGGACCGTTGTTCCGTTCGGCAAGCGCAGCGTCGAATTGACCTTATGCGGAACGATGCGTTCGTGGCGCCGGTCCTCGGGAAGGCCCAGCACTTTGCGATTGGCGAGCCAGGTGAGTTGATTGACCAGCTTCTCGCGTTTCGCCGCCGGCATGTTGGCGCTCATGGCGAAGCCGAACTGAAGGTGGCGGACGATTAAGCCCTCGATCCGTCCCAGAGCGTCGAAATAGCATACGACTCTTTCGCCGACCGCGCCCTGGACCGGGGCGGTAAGAGCGATGCCGCCGACGGAGATGTCGATGGTCTGGCAGGGAAACTCCCGCCGATCCTGCAGCATGTAACGGCCGATCAGGGCGAGTTTCGCGCGCGCGAAACGTCGCCGTTCCAACGGCTTGGTAGAAAGTTTGGCCTGCAGTTGCATTGGCTTGGCTGACTTTTCCAATTAATTCGCCGAATTATAGGAACAACGATGTTAATTGGTTGTTACAGCCCCGCTTAAAACTGACTCGCGGCGCCTTACTGTCAGCTACGCCTGCCGCCCGAAATGACAAAAAAGGAGCGGCGGCGAACTTTGGCGCGGCGCGCCAGTTCGGCCGGCGCCGCGGCATCGCCGCTGTTGAGCAGCAAGGGCGAGAGCGGGCCTGGCAGCCCTTCATCGATGTAGCGCATGGCGACCACCCGCAGGCACAGGGCCCGGCGCAGTCCGAGCCAGGAGGGAATGGCCGTGGGCGCGAGCGCGCCGAGAATGCGGGCGTGGGTCTTGCCGTGATGGCGCAGCGGCAGCAGCAAGAGTTCGAGATTGGCCGGATCGCCGTCCTCCGGCGCAGCTGTCAGGCCGGCGACGATCGGCCGCGCCGCGTCGGCGACCGAGAGAATCATGGCGCTGACGGCCTTTTGCTCTTCCGGAGAGAACAGGCTGACGAATGAAACGCCCTTTTGCTCGGCGAGAAATAAGGCGTTCAGCCGCGTGCCGGAAATGCGAACGGGAAAGCTCTTATCCTCGTCCACCTCCAGAATCATCGTGTCTGCAAGGATATGCCGGATGGCCGCCGGATCGATTTCATCTCGTTCCGGCGAGAGCCGGGCTCCGCGCAACTGGTCCCAGTAGCTGAAAAGCTCCTGTGTCGCCGCCTGTCTCATTTTTTCGCCCTTGTTCGCTTTTGGGTCGTTTTCTGTGCGATAGCGGGCCAGATTTCCTCTTCGCCGCATGCGCGCCCAGAAAACTGCGAAGTTCGGGCCAGTCAGGGGCCAATTCGCCCATTCCGATTAATGTTAATGCGTGGTTGACGTTGCAAATTTTTACGAGTCTTGGCATTTTAGTCTCGTTCGAATTCGGCGATGGCGGCGGCTAAGCGACCCGCTGCAAGCTGGGTTCGAATTCGCGATGAGGTCTTGTTCGGGACCTTTTTCCCTGCTGTTCCTTTGGCTCGGAACGAGGGCGGGGGTGAAGGGCTCCAGAATGCCGAGACAGAGATGCTGGCTTCGGTCGGCGAAGGCGGTTAATGTCCGTCCAAAGGGGGAGAGCCCGCTCCAGCTCTCCCCTTTCTCTTTTTTCGCGTAAGGCCAACCTCAATCATGCGCGAGCCGATTTTCAAAATTCCCGGCGTCATTTTGGCGCTGCTCGCTGTGCTGATCCTCATCCAGATCGCCATGAATCTCCTGCCGCCGGAAGCCAGTCTGAAGGTGATGGCGCTTTTCGGCTTTACGCCGGCGCGTTTCGCCTTTCTCTTCAACCAGAGCGCCGTGATTGACCATCTCAACGCCGTCGCACGCGCCTCGCGGGTGGATGGCGAGCTGAGCCAGTTCTTTCTCACCTATGGGCGGCCGCAGGAAATGTGGGTGACGCCCCTGACCTACGCTTTTCTTCACGGCGGCTGGACGCATCTGACCGTCAACGGCGCGATGCTCGCCGCCTTTGGTTCGCCGGTGGCGCGGCGTTTCGGGACGTTGCGCTTTCTGCTGCTTGGGGTGATCGGCGCGGTTCTCGGCGCCCTGGTCCAGTTTGCGGCGAATTTTGTCGAACTGGCGCCGATGATCGGCGCCTCGGCCGGCATTTCCGCTTACATGGGGGCGGCGGCGCGCTTCGTATTCCAGCCTGGCATGCTTTTTCGCAGCTTCGAGGCCGTCGATCCGGAGCCGCCCCTGGCCACCTTGCGCGAGGCCTTCGTCAATCCGCAGGTTCTGGCTTTCGTCGCCTTCTGGTTCGGCATCAATCTGCTGATTGGCCTCGGCGGCCAGGAGCTGGGCTTTTCTCGGGCGCCGATCGCGTGGCAGGCGCATATCGGCGGCTTTCTCGCCGGCTTGTTCCTGGCGCCCCTGTTCGACCAAAGACGAAAGCAGGGCTAACTCAACGTTTGCTTGCGCTTCGGCGCGAACGGGCGCATCCTACTCGCCTAAGAACGGGGGCAAATCCCGCGTCTGAGCGGAGGACATCGATGACAGTCGCAATTATTCTCGCCGCCAAGGGCAATGACGTGACGACCACGCAGCCACACCGGACCCTTCAGGAGGTCGCCGGCATTTTGGCCGACCGGGGCATAGGCGCCGCGATCGTCACAGGGGGCAATGGCGAGGTGCTCGGCATTATTTCCGAGCGCGACATCGTGCGCGCCATCGGTCGACAGGGCGACAAGGTTTTGGGTGACGCCGTGTCCAAACATATGACCAGCAAGGTCGTGACCATCACGCCCGACGAGCCGATCGAACAGGTGATGGAGGCCATGACCGCGCATCGCTTTCGCCATCTGCCGGTTATTCACAACGGACGTCTGGCCGGCGTCGTCTCCATCGGCGACGTGGTCAAGCACCGGCTGGAATCGATCGAGACGGAACATCGCGCCCTGCGCGAATATATCGCGACGGCTTAACCCGGCGCGGTGCGGCCGCCCGCGAGTCAAAGCGGCGGACGGCCGTGCAATTCCTCCTCGATCGCCGCCATTTCCGTGATTGCGTTGAGGGCGCGGCGCGCCGCGTCGCGGCCGGCTGCGATCATTTCGTCCGCGCGGTGGAATTCGAACAGGCCGATCTTTGACAAACGGGCGCTGATCAGCACGTCGGGCGGGTCGCCCGCGAGGCGCGAGCGGGCGATGCGGTCCTGGGTGATGTTGAAGGCGTCGAGCATGGCGCTGACCATGCCAGGCGCGCCATCGGCGCCGCGGCCGAACTGGCGGCGCAATTCGCCGCCGGCGGCGTGATGGGCGCCATAGGGCGTCGCTTCGGGGCCGGCATGCGCGGCGTCGGCGATCAGCGCTCCGCGATAGGCGACATCGCCGATCAGATTGACGGCGATGACCAGTTCAGCGCCCATGGCGCGGCAGAGCGTCACCGGCACCGGATTGACCAGGGCGCCGTCGAAAAGCCAGCGATTGCCGATCCGCAGGGGTTCGAACACGCCGGGCAGGGCGTAACTGGCGCGAATCGCCTGGACGAGATCGCCCCGGCGCAGCCAGACTTCGTGGCCGGAGCCAATTTCGGTCGCCACGGCGCCAAAGCCCATGGGCAGGCTTTCGATGCGCAGGCCGGAAAGTTCCCGCGCCAGTTCGTCGCGCAATTTGCCGCCGCTGATCATGCCTGTGCCGGAAAAGGACACATCCACCAGCGAGAAGACACGCCTCTTGGTGAGCGAACGGGCGAAGGTTTCCAGAGCGTCGAGCCGGCCCGCGGCGAAACAGCCGCCAACCACCGCGCCGATCGACGAGCCGGCGATAACGTCCACCGGCACGCGCCGGGCCTGCAATTCCTGAAGCACACCGATATGGGACCAGCCGCGCGCCGCGCCCGAGCCGAGCGCCAGGCCAATGCGCGGGCGCCGTCGCGGCCTTTCGCCCACGGCGCCGCCGCTGGCGGCGGAAAAGGATTCGCCGGATTTCTCAAAAGTCTTCCAATTAAAGCCGAACATGGCCCGGTCCTCAACTGACACATCCACCCGACTTGCGAATCGGGCAATGCATGAATCGCGCCGCCGGGCGTTTCGTATGGTTTCCGCGGGATTTAGGCGGAAGACCCATTCCGCTGGCGTGAAAATCCGTCCGCGACTTCAGAGACTTTCAGGCCATGGCGTTTCCGCGGAATGCGAACCAGTTTCGCGGAAACCATTCCAAACGCAAACGGCGAAACGCATTGGTTAACGTCAGGCTGCGCGCAAAACCTTGCCAGACAATTACCCAACAGCCGCTCGTTAAAAATATAGTGATCCTACCGAGAAAATGCACAAGCTGGGCCGTGGGTTCCGCGGGGTTGGCCGAGAAATTTTGACGGCGTCGACGAATTGGGCTAGCCCGGCGCGTCCGCAGATTTCCGGAAAACTCGTATGAATATTTACGCCGAATTCCACGCCCGAATCGCCGCCCTTCTCGACGATTTCGGCCGGCAGGGGCGATTGCCGCAAGATCTCGATTTCGGGCGCTTCGTCGTCGAGCCGCCACGGGATTCGAGCCTCGGCGACCTCGCCTGCAACGCCGCCATGGTCTTCGCCCGCGAGGCCAAAGCCTCGTTCGGCAATCCGCGCCAGTTCGCCACGGAGCTGGCCTTTGCCCTGGCGCAGGCGCCGGAGGTGGACAGGGCCGAGGTCGCGGGGCCCGGTTTTCTGAATATCCGCCTCAAGCCGGAGGTTTTCGCCGGGATTTTGCAGAAAATCCTGGCGCTTGGCGGCGATTTCGGGCGCGGCGCCGCCGGCCGGGTTTCGGCGAAAAAGGTGAATATCGAATATGTTTCCGCCAATCCCACCGGCCCCATGCATGTCGGCCACGGACGCGGCGCGGTTTTCGGCGACGCGCTTGCCGGGCTGATGGAGTTCGCAGGCTCGCGGGTGACTCGCGAATATTACATCAACGACGCCGGCGCTCAGGTCGATGTCCTGGCCCGTTCGGCCTATTTGCGCTATCGCGAGGCGTTGGGCGAGAGCGTGGCCATTCCCGAGGGGCTTTATCCCGGCGATTATCTCAAGCCAGTCGGCGCCGCTCTGGCGGAACAATATGGTCCGACGCTTCTCGACGCGCCGGAGGCCGAATGGCTGCCGCTCGCCCGCGACGCCGCCATCGACGCCATGATGGACATGATCCGCGACGATCTCGC
>CAYRNB010000001.1:28743-88565 GCA_964425315.1 uncultured Rhodoblastus sp. | reverse complement strand
GGCGGCTTCACTTATTTCGCCTCCGACATCGCATATCACCGCAAGAAGATCGAGGCGGGCTACGATGTTCTGGTCGACGTCTGGGGCGCGGACCACGGCGGCTATGTCAAGCGCATGAGCGCGGCGGTCGAGGCTTTGTCCGACGGCCAATGCGCGCTCGACGTCAAATTGTGCCAGCTGGTCAAGCTGATGCGCGAAGGCGAGCCGGTGAAAATGTCAAAGCGTTCCGGTGACTTCGTGACATTACGTGAAGTTGTGGATGAAGTCGGCGTCGACGCCGTGCGCTTCATCATGCTGACCCGCAAGAACGATGCGCCGCTGGAATTCGACCTCGCCCGCGTGATCGAGCAGTCCAAGGACAATCCGGTTTTCTATGTGCAATACGCCCACGCCAGGAGCCATTCCGTCTTGCGCCAGGGCCGCGCGGCCTTTCCCGATCTCGATCTCTCCGCCACGAAACTGGCCGAAGCCGAGCTTGCGATGCTTTCGGACGAGGGTGAACAGGCCTTGGTCAAATTATTGGCGCAATATCCGCGCGTCATCGAGAGCGCCGCGGCGGCGCATGAACCGCATCGTTTGGCCTTTTACCTGCACGATCTCGCCAGTTTTTTCCATTCTCATTGGAATCGCGGCAAAGATCAGCCACAATTACGCTTTGTTAATCAAGATCGTCGAGATTTGACCTGCGCCAGGCTCGCTCTAGTAACGGGGTTAATGATTATCCTGGCGTCCGGATTGTCGGTCTTGGGTGTACGAGCGCCGGAAGAGATGCGCTGAGAATTCGCGCGCCGTTCCGCCGGGGACGGCTGTCTCTTCGCCAGGCGCCCGAGAGTAATGTGAAGGTGCGCCATGGGTGAGTATGCCGTGAAGTTCCATCCCGATATCGATCTCGACGAGTTCGAGCGTCGCCTGCGCGCCGCCGCGCCCGCGCCGAAGCCGTCGCAGCCTCAGCAGGCCGACCCGTTAACCGAACTGGCGCGCCTGGTCGGCGGAGAAAATATGGCGGGACGCGAGGACCCGTTCGAGGCCATGTTCCGCGCCCAGAGGGCGATAAAGGAAGGCCATCCCGAAGCCGGGGCCGAGCCGCTTCATGCGCCGCATGAGCCCTATTTCGATCAGTCGCAGGATTTCGACCAGTCGCAGGCGTTTCAGGCGCAAGAACATCAATATGCCGCCGCGGCGGCGCGCCAGGAGCCGGCGGCGGCGCAATTCGCGGCCGAGCCGCTGCCCTATGGCGATTCCCAACCGGACTGGGGTGGCGACGCTCAGGCGCAAGCCGCCGATCCGGCGGCCTGGGCCGGCGGCTATGACGAAAGCGCGTCCCAGGCGACCGCGGCGTTTATGCCTTTCGCGCCGCGGCGCAAGGTGGTCTATGGCATGGCGGCGGTGTTTCTGGCCGGCGTCGCGGGCATCGGCGTCACGCTCGCCTGGCGCGCCAAACACGGCGTCCACCATGTCGTGACCATTCAGGCCGATAAAGGCCCGACGAAAATCCGGGGTCCAAAGACGGTCAACCCCGATTTCAAGGACAATCAGGCTCTGTTCGAGAACAAGGACAACGTCAAAGGCGCCAAGATCGTCGGCGGCGCCGAGCAGCCGACCGATTTGAGCGCCATCGCCAAGGCCAGGACGCCGGGCGCCGCGGCCAATGTGCCAACGCCGGTTCCGCCTTCGCCCGCCGCCGCGCCGGCGCGGCAGGCGTCGGCCCAGGGAGCATTCTTCCCCGCGCCAAGAAAGGTCAAAACCTTCGAGGTCCGCGCCGACGGCACGGTGGTCGATAATTCGTCGGCGTCGCCTAAAGCCCCGGCGGCGCCTCCGGTTGATCGCTCCCTGCCAACCATGGCGACGGGCGGTTTCCCGCAGACCAATCTGTCGGCCCCGGCCGCGCCGAAACCCCGGGCGCCTGAGGCGAAATCGACTATCCGCGTCTATGCGCCGACCAGCGTGGCGGCGCCAAAAACGCCGGCGCGACCGATCCGCGAGGCCCGGCGCGCCGTCGAGGCGGAACAGGCCGTCAGCGCGGGCGGCTACGCCGTTCAGTTCGCCGGCGCGCCTTCCGCAGCCGATGCGCGCGCCGCCTCTCGGCGGCTTGGGGCCAAGTATTCCAGCCTCCTGGGGGGGCATCGGCTCAACACTATGAAGGCAATTGTTCACGGCAAAACCTATTATCGCGTCCGCGCCGTCAATTTGACCAAGGAAGCGGCGGAATCGATGTGCGCCGCTGTCAAGGGTCGGGGCGGCGTGTGCTTCGTCGCCCATGACTGATCCTGGAGGGGGATGAGCTTTCGCGCTTTCATCGCCGGCTGCGCCGGCCTTGCGCTGAGCGCCGACGAGCGCGCTTTCTTCACGGAGGCGCGGCCCTGGGGGCTGATCCTGTTCCGGCGCAATGTCGAGTCCCCGGAGCAGGTGCGCGCGCTCGTCGATTCGTTCCGTCAATTGCTGGGCGAGGAGGCCGCCGTTCTGGTGGACCAGGAGGGCGGACGGGTGCAGCGCCTCGGCCCGCCGCATTGGCCGGCCTATCCGCCGGCGGCCGCTTACGCCGGCGCTTCGGGCGACGATGTGAAACTTGCGCGCCTTGCCGGTCGGCTGATCGCCGGGGATTTGCGCCCCCTCGGCATAGATGTCGATTGCCTGCCTGTTCTCGATATTCGCATGGCCGGCGCCCATCAGATCATCGGCGACCGCGCCTATGCCGACAATCCCGAGGATGTCGCGCGGCTTGGTCGCGCCGCCGCCGCCGGCCTCTTGGAAGGCGGCGTCATGCCGGTGATGAAACATATGCCCGGCCATGGCCGCGCTCTCGCTGACAGCCATCTCGAACTGCCGAGGGTCAAGGCGGCGCGGGAAGAACTGGCGCGCGATTTCGCTCCCTTCCGCGCCAACGCCGATCTTCCCGCCGGTATGACCGCTCATGTCGTCTATGAGGCGCTCGATCCGGCCCGGCCCGCCACGCAATCCCCGATCGTGGTGGAAAACATCATTCGCGGAGACATTGGTTTCGACGGCCTGCTGATGAGCGACGATCTGTCGATGAAGGCGCTTGCCGGGGCTTACGAGGAGCGCGCGGCGCGGGTCTATGCCGCCGGCGTCGACCTTGTTTTGCATTGCAATGGCGACCTGCGGGAGGCAGAAGCAGTGGCGCGCGCCGCGCCCGTCCTCGCCGGCAGGGCTTTGGCGCGCGTGGAGCGGGCGCGGGCCCTCGTCGCCAAGGCGGCGGCTGAAGCTGCGCCGTTCGATCCTGTGGAAGCGCGGGCGGCGCTCGTTTCGGCGCTTGCGGCTTTGGCCTGATTCCCCCACGCTACGATGCTGATTCGCGGTATAACCTGAAGAAAGCTATGGAGCAGGCGACAGTCGAGGACCGGGAAATTGTCGAGGCTGGCGGCGATTCGTTCGAATCGCCGGCGGGCGAGACGAATTTCCGCGTCGACGTTGACGGTTTCGAGGGTCCGCTTGACCTGCTGCTCGAACTGGCGCGCCGGCAGAAGGTTGATTTGACGCGCATTTCCGTGCTGGCGCTCGCCGAGCAATATCTCGCGTTCGTCGAGGCGGCGCGGCGGGTGCGGCTGGAGCTCGCCGCCGATTATCTCGTCATGGCGGCCTGGCTCGCTTATCTCAAATCGCGCCTGCTGCTGCCGGCCCCGCCCAAGACCGAGGAGCCCGATCCGGTCCAGCTCGCCGCCGATCTCGCCGAGCGCCTGCGCAGGCTGCAGGCGATCCGCGCGGCGGCGGAGCGGCTTTCCGAGCGGCCGCAGCTCGGCCGCGACCTCTTTCTACGCGGCGCCCCCGAAGGGTTGGATGTGGTCAATGCGCCGGTTTATCGGGCGAGCCTTTACGAGCTTTTGACCGCTTACGCCCAGAGGCGGCAGAAACAGGCCCTGTCGCTGGTTTCCGTCCGGCATCGCCAGGTCTGGTCGCTGGCGGAAGCGCGCGAGCGCCTTGAGCGCATGGTCGGCGCGGCGGCGGAATGGACGGCGCTCGACGATTATCTGATCGAATGGACGGCGCAGCCCGGACAGGCGCGCACGGTCCGCGCCTCGACCTTCACCGCCTCGCTGGAAATGGTGCGCGAGGGGCTGATCGACCTGCGACAGGATCGCGCCTTCGCGCCGCTGTGGCTGCGGCGCAAGCCGCCGCCTGCGCTGGCCGCGGAATGAGCCATGGCTGAAAACCAGGACCTGCTCTTCGACCTCGCGGCGCAGGACGCGGAAAGCCTGATGGCGCGCGAAAAGCCTGACGCGGCCTTGCGCGAGGCGATGCGCATCTGCGAGGCGCTGATCTTTGCTTCCGCGGAGCCTTTGGGCGAAGAGGAAATGCGCAAGCGCCTGCCGGAAGACGCCGATCTTTCCGGGGCGCTCGCTTTGCTCAAAGCCGAATATTTCGGGCGAGGCGTCAACCTCGTTCGGGTCGGCGCGAAATGGACTTTTCGCACCGCGCCCGACCTCGCCTGGATCCTGCAGCGCGAGAAGATCGAGCCGAAGAAACTGTCGCGCGCCGCCATGGAGACCCTGGCGATCATCGCCTATCACCAGCCGGCGACCCGCGCCGAAATCGAGGAAATTCGAGGCGTCGCCCTTTCCAAGGGAACGATGGACGTTCTGCTCGAGACCGGCTGGGTGCGCCTGCGCGGACGCCGCCGCGCGCCCGGCCGGCCGATCACCTATGGCACGACTGAAAAATTCCTGCTGCATTTCGGATTGGAGCAGATTTCCGATCTGCCCGGCCTCGACGAACTCAAGGGCGCCGGCCTGTTCGACGGCCGCCTGCCCAAGAGTTTTGGGGTGCCGCAGCCGCGCGACGACGCCGGCCTGATGGAGGATGAAGAGCCGCTCGGCGACGAACCGGCGGAGGATTTCGGCGGCTCCGACGCGCCGGAAGGCGAGCGCGAAGGATAAAGCCGCGTCAGGCAAGCGCTTCCGCATTCATGAAGCTGAACGCCTCTAAGGAGCGTCACGGCGATGAGCCCATTGGGCGCGCGCTGCGCGCCTGCCCGGTCAGCGGCCAGTCACTTAGGGTCCGCTTTACGCGCTCCGGGGGGTTCTGTCGGAATTTACCTGTAATTACAGACGTGTTTCTTGCTTAGGTAAATTGATTTCCGTCAAGAGTTCCACCGAAAATCAAATTATATTTTTCATGTATTGGAGCGCCAGAAGTCAAACGCCAGGGAAGGGGGCCGCCATGGCCGCGACAGCAATATCGAAAGAGCAATCGAGCGTCTGGTGGGTCTACCTGCTTCAAGGCGTAGCCGGAGTTCTTCTGGGCTTCATGTTCCTCACCGATCCCGGCGCCACGCTTGTGGTCGTGGTCACCTTTCTGGGCTTTTATTGGCTTTTCACCGGGACCATGGCGCTCGTGCGCGTCTTCGTGGACCGATCTGTGCCTTGGATCTGGTCGCTTCTCGTTGGCGTCGTCGGCATTTTCGCCGGACTTGTCGTCCTGCGCCATCCGCTGTTCGCTGTGCTGACCGTGCCGGCTATGATCGTCATCGTCCTCGGCATACAGGCGTTGATCATGGGCGTGTTCGAAATGATCGGCGGATTCAGCGGCGGCGGAATCGGGTCATTCTTCCTGGGCCTGATCAATCTCATCATCGGGCTGTTCCTGCTCGCTTCGCCGCTCAGGACGGCGCTCGCGCTGCCGCTGGTTTTCGGCGTGCTGCTGCTGATCCAGGGGGTGGCGCTCATTATACTGGCGTTCCGCGTCCGGGCCGCGTGACCGACGCGGATAAGCGTCCGGCAGGCGCAATAGATTGGGCCAGGGGCGAGAACCGGATGGACGCGCATTCTTCCAAATGCGTCGATATGACGCTCCATCCTTGGACTGCTTCGCCGCCGCAGCTCGGCGCCTGAACCGAGCGTCTGTTGATTGACGGGCGCGCAATGCGCGCCCGACGCGCCCTTCGCAATGATGCGTTTTGGAGCGATTACGCTAAAATAATAATGCAATAACAGTCAGCAACAATACATAATTAATGTTGCGCATAAAAACGAAACCGTCGCGCGAAATTCACCGTCCCTGGCGCACCAGGCTCAAAAAGCGCGCCTGTTCGGCCGGGTCGGTTTTGAACGGGCCGCTGAACTGCATGGTCACGGTGAGCGCGCCGGGCTTGCGAATTCCTCGCATGGACATGCACATATGTTCGGCCTCGATCATGACCGCGGCGCCGCGCGAATGGACATGGTCGTCGAGAGCGGCGACGATCTGCGCCGTCATCGCCTCCTGGGTCTGCAGGCGGCGGGCGTAGATATCGACCAGCCGGCCAAGCTTGGAGAGGCCTAGAACGCCGCCGTCGGGATAATAGGCGATATGGGCCTTGCCGACGAAGGGGGCCATGTGATGTTCGCAATGCGAGACGAAGGGAATGTCGCGCACCAGGACCATTTCGCCATAGCCCTGGACCTCCTCGAAAACCGTCTCGAGAATGTTGGTCGGATCGAGATTGTAGCCGCCGAACAGTTCCTCATAAGCCTTGACCACCCGCGCCGGGGTGTCGCGCAGGCCTTCGCGCGTCGGATCGTCGCCGGCCCAGGCGATCAGCACCGCGACCGCGGCCTCGGCCTCGGCGCGGCTGGGGCGGCGGGCCGCATCGGGTTTGGCCAGCGCCACGACCTTGGGCTTTTCGGATTTGGAAGCGGCGACCCCCGCCTTGGCGGCGGAACGTTTTCGGGGCTGGGGCAGGGCGGAATGCGCGACGTCGTCCAAGAAAATTCTCCCGCGTGAAAGGCCTTGCGCAAGAGAAAGCGCCCGCAGGACCGCACATAGGCGGACCTCGGCGTCTTCCCAGCGCCGCGGCAAAGCACGCGTGTGCGGCGCATTTATTCAGATATAGGCTTTAGGTGGGACGTTTCCAGCCTTCAGGTCAAATTCGCTTCGTCGCCTCGACGAGCCAGGCGCGTTCGTGGGCGTCGAGAAGGGGCGACAAGCTTTTGCGCACATGGGCGTGATAAGCGTTGAGCCAGGCCCTTTCCTCGGGCGCGAGCAGTTTCTCCTCGATGAGCTGCTGGTCGATCGGCGCAAGCGTCAGGGTCTCGAAGCCGAGCATTTTCCGCTCGCCGCCGGCGATCTCGCGCTCCTCCACCACGAGCAGGTTCTCGATGCGTATGCCGAAGGCGCCTTCGCGATAATAGCCCGGCTCGTTGGAGAGGATCATGCCCGGCTCGAGCGGCGTGATCCCCATTTTGGAAAGGCGCTGCGGCCCCTCGTGCACGGAAAGGTAGGAGCCGACCCCGTGGCCCGTCCCGTGGTCGAAATCGAGGCCCGCTTCCCACAGATGCCTGCGGGCGAAAGCATCGATCTGGGCGCCGCTGGTCCCGTGAGGAAAGACCGCGCGGGCGATGGCGATATGGCCCTTGAGCACCAGCGTATTGACATGGCGGGCGATTTTATCGGGCCGCCCCACCGCGATCGTGCGGGTGACGTCGGTGGTGCCGTCGGCGTATTGGCCGCCGGAATCGACCAGATAGACGCCTCTGCCGATGACGGCGTTGGATTTTTCGGTGACGCTATAATGCGGCAGGGCGGAATGAGGGCCGAAGGCGGAAATGGTCGGGAAGGAAATGTCGCGCAAGCGCCCGCCCTTGCGCCGGAAGGTCTCCAAAGCTTGCGCCGCCTCGACCTCGGTCAGGTCGCCCTCGGCAGCCGCCGCGTCGAACCAGCATAGAAAGCGAGTGAGCGCCGCGCCGTCGCGCAAATGGGCGGCCCGCGCCCCGGCAAGCTCAGCGGCGTTTTTCTTCGCCTTCATCAGCGCGATCGGATCGACGCCACGCTCCGCCTGGCCGCCGGCGTCGGAAAAGGCGTGAACGAGGGCGGAAGCGGCGGTCGCCTCGTCGAACAGCATGGAATAGCGCTTTGCCCCGAGCGCGGCGAGCCGGGCGGGCAATTTGGCCGGCGCCGCAAGCTCCGCCAGCTCTTTCAAGCTCTTCGCGACCGTTTCGTCGAGCTTGGCCGGTTCGATGAAAAGCTCGGGCTTGCCGTCGCGGGGAATGAGGGCGAAGCCCAGCGCAATCGGCGTATGGGCGACGTCGCCGCCGCGCAGGTTGAAGGCCCAGGCCAAAGCGTGCGGATCGCTGACCAGAAGGAAATCGTTGCGCAGCCCCTCGGCGATTCTCTTCAGCTTCTTGTCCGCCCTCTCGCCGGCGAATCTGTGCGGATGCAGCGTGACCGGCGCGCGCGGCGGCGCCGGCCGGTCGGTCCAGAGCACGTCGATGGGATTGTCGACGACCGGGACCATGCCGCCTTCTTTCGCCTCGAGGGCGGCGTTGAATTTTGCGATCTGGGCTGGACCGTGCAGCCAGGCGTCATAGCCGATGCGAAAGCCTTTCTTCGCTTCCTTCGCCAGCCAGTCGGCCGGCGAAGTCTCGGCGATCGGAACGATGGTGAAGACGTTTGTGTCCACCTGGGCGCGCGCCTGGACGACATAGCGGCCGTCGACGAAAAGCGCCGCCTTGTCGGCGAGAACGATGGCGAGGCCGGCGCTGCCGGTAAATCCCGTGAGCCACGCGAGCCGCTCTTCGCTTGGCGCGACATATTCGTTCTGATGCGCGTCGGCGCGCGGCACGACAAAACCGTCGAGGCGCGGCGGCTCCAGCGCCGCGCGCAATTGTCCCACCCGCTCGGCGCCGCGCGACGGGTCGGCCTTTTCGTCAAAGGTCTGGAAGCGTGATTGAAACATGGGCGTAAGATAATGGCGATTTATCAGGATCGCGAAAGAAAAATTGCCGAAGTCGGCCTGGAACGCCAATTTTTCCGCCGTTTTGGACGCGCCGCCGCTCCGCGGTGGCGCAGCAGCAGCGTCGACCAGCCGTCGATATCGCGGCGTTTCGCCAGTCGGAAACCCTGGGCGGCATAGGCGGACAGAATGCCCGCAACGTCGCGCGGCAGAAGGCCGGAAAGCACCAGATCGGCTTCCGGCGCGGCGACGGCGGCGATCGAGGGCGCCAGCAGGCGCAGGGGCTTCGCCAGAATATTGGCGACGATAAGATCGTAAAATTTCGGCCGGTTCAGCGCCTCATGCCGCACGCCCCTGGCCAGGACGGGCTTGACCCAGGGCCCGACGCCATTGAGCCGGGCGTTGCCGCGCGCCGCCGCGACGGAATCGGCGTCGAGGTCGCCGGCCGCGACCTTTTCGTGCAACACGCGGGCGAGCCCCATGGCGAGCACGCCCGTCCCGGTTCCGACGTCGAGCGCGTGGCGCGGGCGGCGCTTTTTCAAAATTTTGTCGATGAACAGCAGGCAGCCGCGGGTCGTGCCATGATGCCCGGTGCCGAAAGCCAGAGCCGCCTCGATCTCCAGCCCGATGTCATTGGCCTTGAGATGGGCGCGGTCGTGGGCGCCGTGGACGAGAAAGCGGCCGGCGCGCACGGCGGAAAGGCCCTCGAGCGAGGCGGCGACCCAATCCTTCTGCGCCACGCGGTCGAAGGCGATTTCGAGCGCCAGCTTTTCGCCGATCGCGGCGGCGGCGAGCGCCCGCACGTCGGCCTCGTCCGGCGCATGGCCGAAATAGACCTCGACGAGCCAGGGCGCGGGGCCGGGTCCGGCGGATTTTTCCTCGAAGGCGGCGGCGGCGGTCTCGGCGGGGTCGAAAGTCTCGACGATCAGATCGGCGAGCGCGCGCGCCTGTTCTTCAGGACAATGGAGCCGCATGACATAAGCGGCGTTATTGGGAGGAAGACCTTCGAGCATGGCGCGGCCTGTAGCAGAGGCGGGGGCGTCAGGCTAGTTTTGCCGACGGCGGGGGCGGAAAAATGGGGTTTTTTGCGCTGTCTATCCTTCTGGTCGTCGCCGTGGTCCGGCCGGCCGCCGCCAACGCGCCGGGATCGGAAAAAATTCCCCGCGCCGTGCAGAACTATGGCGTACGCCACCGAACCTGTTACGAGTGGAGCAATGGCTGCGTCGTCTGCATCAATGACGACAATGGCCGGAATTGCTCCGCTCCAGGCGTCGCCTGCCAGCCCGCCGTCATCCACTGCCGCGGGACTTTTCCCTAGCGCCTGCGGGAATCTTGTCCGCCAGCGCCGAAAATGCACAATGCCGGGCGAGAAGCGCGCGCGGTTTCGATTCGCGCCAAAGCAGCGCGCGAAAAAGTGGAACCCGGTTTTTCGCGAAAAGCGCCGCGCATTCTGACGACGGCGCGTGAGAACGAGCCGGAAGGGGAGACCCCATGCGCTGTCCCTATTGCGGCAGTCTCGACACGCAGGTCAAGGATTCGCGGCCGACCGACGATTCCTCGTCGATCCGGCGCCGGCGCGTCTGTCCCGATTGCGGCGGCCGGTTCACCACTTTCGAGCGCGTGCAATTGCGCGAACTGACGGTGCTGAAAAAGTCGGGAAAGCGGGCGCCCTTCGACCGTGACAAGCTGGCGCGCTCGGTCCAGGTGGCGCTACGCAAGCGGCCGGTCGATCCCGAGCGCGTTGATCGCATGATCAATGGCGTGGTGCGCCAGCTCGAAAGCCAGGGCGAGCCGGAAATCAACTCGGAACGGATCGGCGAACTGGTGATGGAGGGACTGAAAACCCTGGACGAGGTCGCCTATGTGCGCTTCGCCTCGGTCTATCGCAATTTTCGCGAGGCGCGCGATTTCGGCCCGCTGCTCGACGAATTGTCCGGCGACGAGGGTTTTCCGCGCGCCCCGCCGCAAAAGACGCGACAGGATAGCTAGAATGGCGCATTCCGCCGAGGACGAACGCTTTTTTCGCGCCGCTCTCGCGCTTGGCCGCCGCAATCTCGGCGCGACCGCGCCCAATCCGGCGGTCGGGGCCCTGGTGGTCAAGGATGGGATCGTCCTCGGACGCGGCTGGACTTTTCCCGGCGGGCGGCCGCACGCCGAGGCGCTCGCACTGGCGCAGGCGGGCGATTCCGCGCGGGGCGCAACGCTTTACGTGACGCTAGAGCCCTGCGCGCATCACGGCAAGACGCCGCCCTGCGCCGAAGCCGTCGCCGCGTCGGGCGTCGCCCGTGTGGTGGCGGGGCTGGAGGACCCCGACAGCCGAGTCGCCGGGGAGGGTTTTGCGATCCTGCGCGCCGCGGGGATCGCAGTGGAAGCCAATGTTCTGCCCGATCTCTGCCGTCGCGCCCATCGCGGCCATATTTTGCGCGTGATGGAAAACAGGCCGATGGTGACGCTGAAATTCGCCCAGACGGCGGACGGCCAGGCGGCCGGCAACGATCACGACCCGCGCCTCGCCATCACCGGACTTGCCGCCAATCTGCGCACCCATGTGATGCGCGCCATGCATGAGGCGATCATGGTCGGGATCGGCACCATTCTCGGCGACGATCCGCTGATGACCGTGCGCCTGCCGGGCTGCGACCGAAAACCCTTGCGCGTCGTGCTCGACGCCCGGCTCGACCTGCCGCTTCGCTCGCGCCTCGTGGTCGGGGCGGGCGACGCGCCGGTCCTGGCCATATGCGGCGAAGGCGCGGGCGAAGAGCGGCGCGAGGCGCTGCACGCCGCCTGCGTCGAAGTGGAAACCTGTCCGCTCGACGACGCCGGCCGGATCGACCTGCGGGCCGCGCTCGAAATTCTGGCGCGGCGCGGGATTACCCGCGTTTTTTCGGAAGGCGGCCCGCGCGTCGGCGCCGCCCTGGTCGCCGGGAATCTCGCCGATGAAATGGTTCTCTTCACCAGTCCCAAGCCCCTGGGGCGCCAGGGCGTCGAAGCCTTGTCGCGCGAGGCGCGGGAAAAACTGGGCGATCCGGGCGCCTATCGCATTGTGGACCAGGGCTTGCTAGGGGTGGATTCCTTCACCCATTATGAAAGGCTCTAGATGTTCACCGGACTGATTTCCGACGTCGGCCTTGTGCGCGCGGTCGAAACGCGTGGCGATCTCAGGAGGCTCAGGATCGCCTCGCATTATCCCGCCGACACGCTCGTTCTCGGCGCCTCGGTGGCGCATAACGGCGTCTGCATGACCCTGGTCGGTTTCGGCGCCGGCGAAGAGGACGGATTTTGCTCCTGGCACGAAGTGGACGCCGCCGCCGAAACTCTCGCCGTAACCACGGCCGGGGCCTGGGCCGCCGGCGACCGGATCAATCTGGAGCGGGCGCTGCGCATGGGCGACGAACTCGGCGGCCATCTGGTCTCCGGCCATGTCGATGGTGTGGCGAAGATCGTCGCGCGCCGGGATTTCGACGGCATGGCCCATTTCGACATCGAGGCGCCGCGCGCGCTTTCAAAATTCATCGCAGAAAAAGGCTCGGTCGCGCTCGACGGAACCTCGCTTACCGTCAACAAGGTTTCTGGCGACCGTTTCACCATCCTGCTCATCCCGCATACTCTGGACGTGACCATCTGGGGCGGCCGCAAGGCGGGCGACAAAATCAATATCGAGGTGGACACGATGGCGCGCTACGCGGCGCGGCTGGCGGAAGCGGGCGGGTGAAAAGCCGCAAGTGATGGCGGCTCTTGCGCCATAAGGCGCCATTCCGCGCGTGGCGCGAGCGAGTGCGACTTTAAAATATTTCCGAAAATGTCCTTGATGAGACGGCCGCCTAGCCGGAATAAACGAGCGTTGAATCGTCCTCGAGAGAAAGATCGACCATCAACTCATGGGCGAGCGCTTCGAGGGACTGGCGCAACTCCTCGACATGAAGGTCGTTTGGCAGCGTCAACCGCGCCTTGGCCTTGAACATGGCTTCGCCCGAGAACGACCCGCGCACACATTCGCTTTCGAGTTCGACGATGCTGACGTTCTGGGCGGCGAGGACGTGCGATATGTCCCGGATTATGGCGGGCTTGTCGAGGCCGACCAGCTCCAGCAGCAAAGTGCGGCAGGCGATCGGCGTCTGCTCATCGCTCTTCTCGATCACGAGGTGCAACCCTTGCGCTTCCAGTTTACGCAGCGATGCGATCAGCGCGTCCGCCTTTTCCGCGGCGATGGCGACCAAAAGGATGCCGGCGAACTGGCCGGAAAGGCTCGCCATGCGCGTGTCGAGCCAATTGCCGCCGCCTGCGACGATGGTCTCGGAAACCGCGCTCACCAGGCCCGGCCGGTCGCGGCCGATGACGGTAAGAACGAGATGAACTTGCACGGGCGCACTCCTTTCACGCTTTGAGAATACCCGATGCTCGGCGCCGCTCAACGGCGAATTTGAACAATTTCCTAAACCGCGCCGGCGGCTGGAGCCTTTCGGAAATATCCAGCCCGCCGAAGCCGAGGCGCGCTATTTCGCTTATCCGGAAAGCGCCAGATGGGAAGCGGCTGCGCTCTGGCCTTTTTCGCCGTCTCGTTACAAATTGAGGCGCGCGCGTCACGCCGTTTTCATTTCAAGCGGCGATCCTGCCGCGCCAACGGTTCTTCGCGGGGGCAAAGGACATGAGCTGGAATTATTTTTACAAGGATCGCGCCGGCCGTCAGAACGGCCCGGTTTCGATCGAAGAGCTTGTCGCCCTGGTCAGGGCCGGGCGCATCGCGCCGGATTGCCTGGTCTGGCCCGAAGGCGGCGAGCCGCGTCAAGCCGCAGCCTATCCGGAAATCGCCGCGGCCTTGGAGGAGCGCGCCACGGCGACCGCTTCCGGCGCCATGGGGCCATTGCGGCCGGAATTGCCCGTCTGGGGCTTTTTCTGGCGTAGCGTGGTTTTTACAATTGGCGTCGCTTTGCTCGTGCCGGCGCCCTGGGTGGGCCTGTGGTTCTATCGCTGGGTCGCGGAAAGAATTTCCCTGCCCAATGGCGTCCGCCTCGCTTTGGACAGCTCCGTCGGCCAGTGCTGGTACATTTTCGTGGGCTTGGGCCTGTCGCAGGCGGCGCCGCGGACGTTCGTCCATTCGCATTTTCATGGCCTGGCCCTGCTGGCCGGCTCCCTGGGCATCGTCTTTTTCGGCTTTCTCCTCGTCGGCTGGTTCAGCCGCGCCCTGCGCAGCGAGGACCGCGGTTTCAACGTCGGCTTCGAAGGCGGGTTCTGGACCTATCTCGGCTGGGACCTGCTGATCTTCGTCGCCATTTTCACGATCATCGGCTGGGCCTGGGCGGCCAAGAACAAGATGCGCTGGATTTGCCGCACGACGCGCGGCACGCATCAGTTCGAATTCGTCGCCACCGGCTGGGAGCTTTTGTGGCGGTCGTTGGCCCTGATCCTGGGCAGCGTGTTCATCCTGCCCATTCCCTGGCTGTTTCGGTGGTTCTACAGCTGGTACATCGCGCAAATCGTGGTCTCGCCCGGCGCGCCCGCCGCCGCCACGGTAGAGCCCGTCGCCCAGGCCGCTTGAAACGAAAAACTCCGTTCCGGCGGGACCGGAACGGAGCATTTTTCTCGTCAAAAATAGCCGAGGCTCAGTCGCGCTTCCAGTTTTCGGACTGGCACATCGACTGGCCGACGGCGCAGCCTTTGATGGTCAGGCCGTGGGCGTGGACGGTCACCGTGCCGTTGAAAGTCATGAGCGTCATGGCCGGATGTTTCATCGCCGAGCCCTGCCAGATGTTGGCGCCGGTCTTCTTCATGCCGTGGCACATTTCGAATCCGGCCTGTTTGCCCGAAACGATCTTGCAGTAGAGCTTGCCGCCGATAACCGCGGCCTTCACTTTGTCGCCGTTGGGGCGGACGTAATTGCCGGCGACGCCGGCGGCGCTGGCCGATAAGGTCGCGCCGGCGAGACCGGCGCAGCAAACGAAAGCGACAAGCGCCTTTTGAGCAACATTCATATTTATCCTCCCGCTTCGGCCTTTTATAAGGATCGGCAAAAGCGCCCTCCGCGGCCGTGCGGGAAAATATTCACATTCATATAGATAAATATCAAGAGGCGAGAATTCGATCCGCGACCATGCCAATTCATTTCGCCTATGGCTCAAATATGGACAGCGCGGCCATGGCCCTGCGCTGCCCTCGGGCGCGTCTCCTGGGGCGCGCGCGTCTTGCCCGCTGGCGGGTCGATTTGATGGCGGACGGGTTCGCCACGCTCATTCGCGATTCCGTCGCGATGGCCCATGGCGTTCTGTGGGAGTTGAACTTCGCCGACCTCAAGGCGCTCGACCGTTATGAGGGCGCGGCTTATGCCAAAACCGGCTTACCCGTGCTGCGCGAGGGCGGCGCGCCGGTCCAGGCCCTGATCTATATCGGCAGGCAGAGCGGGTTTTCGGGCCGCGCGCCCGACGATTACATGGCGAAAATCGTCGCAGCGGCGGAAAGTCATGCTTTTCCGGCCGATTACGTCGATTTCCTGCGTTCCCTGGCGGGCGAGACGCCGCCGCCGCAGAAATTCCGCGCCATCAAGAATCCTTCTTTTCTGTGAGCGGCCCATGCCCCAAAAGCCGGAAATCTTTCGCGACATAAGATCCCTGCGCCGCGCCGTGCAGGCCTGGCGCGGGGCGGGCGAGAGGATCGCGCTGGTCCCGACCATGGGCGCGCTTCACGCCGGCCATATCTCGCTGGTTGAAGCGGCGCGCGAAAAAGCCCGGCGCGTGGTGGTGTCGATTTTCGTCAATCCGACGCAGTTTGCGCCAAACGAAGATTTTTCAGTATATCCCCGTACATTAGATGAAGATATTAATAAACTAAGTGAAGTTGGAGCCGATGGCTGTTTCGCGCCGCTGCCGGCGGAAATCTATCCGCCCGGCTTTTCGACCGAGGTGATCCCCGGCGGCCCGGCGCTCGCGGGGCTGGAGGACAAGTTCCGGCCCACGCATTTCGCCGGCGTCGCGCTGGTGGTGGCGAAACTCCTGAACCAGGCCCAGGCGGATGTCGCCTTTTTCGGCGAAAAGGATTTCCAGCAATTGGCGGTGATCCGCCGCATGGCGGCCGATCTCGACATTGCGACGGAGATTTTCGGGGCGCCCACAATGCGCGAGGCGGACGGACTCGCCATGTCTTCGCGCAATGTCTATCTGAGCGTGGAAGAGCGGGCCAGGGCGGTCCTTCTGTCCCAGGTTCTGCGCGAGAGCGCGGAAAAGATCGCCGGCGGCGCGGCGGTCGCGCAGGTCATGGCGGATGGCGCGGCGAAAATCGCCGCCGCCGGCTTCTCGCTCGATTATTTCGAAGCGCGGCATGCGGAAACGCTCGCCCCGATCGCTTCGCTGGCGGATGGCCCGATCCGCCTGCTGGTCGCGGCGCGGCTGCGGAAAACGCGGCTGATCGACAATATGGCGGTCCAGCGGTGAAAACCGAACGCTCTACTTGCCGTAATGAAAATTCAGATAGAGCCCGGTTCCCGTTGGCGACGGAGGAAAGGGCGACGCCGCGCGGATTGCCGCCATGGCGATGGAGTCCAGTTCGGGTGATCCGCTCGACTTGACGACGCGCTCCCGGAGAAGATTGCCGGCAAGATCTATGCTGAAGGTGATCTTTCCCATTGTTTGTACGCGACGGGCCGCGGTCTCCGGCACATGATGAATGCGAGCTATCACCATGCCATACACGACGGAAAGATAGGTCGAAGCCGCTTTTCCTGAGGCGATGGGCGCCCGTCGAGAGGCGGGAATGAAACTGTAGTCGGGCAGGCGGGTAAGGGCCGAGAGCGGGTCTTGCGCCGCTTTCTGTTGTGCGTCCGGTCGCGGCGCGGCCTGTTCCGTCTTCGTCTGCTCCGGCGCGTCCGGGCGCTGCAATTCCGCCGCTTCAATGGGATCCCCGTCGGCGCGATGCTCTTTCAGCTGCGGCGCCGAGGCCTTGGCTGATTTGGCGTCGACAGACTTTTTCGGCGCCGACGCGGCTGCTTTCGCCGGCTTTACCTTGGCAGGCGCGGTATCCGGCGGCGCTTTTGGAGAATGCGAGGCCTTGTCTTGTGCGTCCTTCCTGAATTTTTCGTGGTTGGGCGGTCGTGGCGCATCGGTGGCGATTTTTTCGTCGAGGGCGGCTTGCTTATGCTGTTGTTTGCTCTTGGGCGGCGGGGCCGGCTTCTTGGGCGGCGGCGGCTCGACGATGATCTGGACAGGTATTTCCTGTTTTGCCGGCGCCACTGCTTTCGGTCTGTCGAGGTGGACGAAAAGTGAAATCAGGACCACATGCAAGAGAAAACAAATCAGGAGAACGAAGGTAAAGCGGCCCTTGGCGGCCAATGTCGAGGGATGTGGTCGCTCAAACAGGCGCTCGTCGGGAGGCGCTACAAAAATCATGGTCGATATTCGCATGGATCGGTCGAGAGGCAAATCCGCGAGCCTTGCGCCGCCGTCCGCTCTCCGCCGCGAAGCAGACCGTGAATTGTGCGCCCGAAATGTCTCCTTGGGGCCGGACTCGTCCAATTGGAGCCTCGGCAAAATCTCCGCCAGCTCTCTTATCTTCTCTCCTAGAAATTATGCTGCACGCGGATGCGGCCCGACCATTCGTTGGCGCTGGGCCAGGCGGTCGAGCCGCTCGTCGGCGAGGTGGCGGAATGGGGCGACGTGCTCTTGCCGTGGGTATAGTCGATCTCGCCGCCGACCATCAGGTCTTTCAGCGGCGTCCAGGTCAAATTGGCCCCGACCGTGGTCTCGTGGTAGTTGGTCGCGCCGGTCACGCCGGGCGCGCCGGTCCGCGCCGCGCTGGAATAATCCATGCCGAAAAAGCTGCCGAACAGCGATGAGGAGACCGTCGGCGTCCAAAAATGCTTGAAGGCGGCGACAATGGCGTAGCCGGAGGATTTGTCGCAACGCCCGAAGGGCTTCGAGGTCACCACGCAATCGTAATCGAAAGTGGTGAGGCCCGGCGCGGCGCCGAGGCGCGGCGTGCCGATGCCCGGATGCCCGAAGTCGTCGACGCCGCCAAAAATCGGCTGATTGTCGCCGGTGAGGTAAGCCGAAGCGCCGCGGGCGTAGGTCGCCTGCAGGATCATGGCGTCGGCGGGGGAGAGATTGGGCAGGTTGACCTTCAGGCCGCCCTGGGCGGCGAAGCCCCATTGCGGCGAGGAGGCGGCGTCGGGTTGAGACGGGGCGACCGAAGGCGGCGCGGCGTAGCGGGTGTGCAATTCATGCGCCGCGCCGGAAATCTGCGCCGCGCCGAAAGGCAGGTCGACCCGCAGGGAGGCGACGGCGTCGGGGACGAACCCGCCTGTGTAATCGGCCTTTCCGGCGGGGTTGACCGCCTGGCCGATGAGATTGCGCCTTTCGGCGTTGTTTTCGAATCCGGCGGCGACGCTCACGCCGGGGGTCGGCTCGAAGCGGTAGGTGATCCCCTCGGTGAGGGCGTTCGATCCGCGCAGCGGCATGAAATTCCAGGCGTCGGCGTAGAAATCGAAAATCGACTGGGTGCGGCCGGCGGTGAATCCGGCGAATTTCAGATAGGCCTGGTCGAGCCGGGTGAGATTGCGCCAGGCGTCGAGATTATAGCCGGCGAGATTGGCGCCCGGCCAATAGACCCAGGAGGGATTGGGCGACAAAAGGCCGGCGCCGAAGGCGGTGGTCGCGCTGATATAGCCGGTGACGTCTCCGGCCTCCGTCGGCAGATGCGCTTCGAGCGACAGGCCGAGCGCGGCGCCGCCGCCGACGGTCGGCGGGGGCGGAGCGAGGGGACGCTTGCCCACGGGCTCACCGGGATTGGGGACGAAGGCGGAAAGCGGCAGGCGGCGCAGGTCCAGTTCGCCGAGCGCCATGCCGCCGAGGCGCAGGCACATGTCGGAGCCGGGCACGGTGAAATAGCCGGCGCCATAGGCGTCGCAGGCGCGGGCGTAGCTGATGGGCGCCGGGTCGGGCAGGGGCGCGCGTTCGGCCGCCCGCGCGGGAAGCGCGGCGAGAGCCAGCAGCCCCAGGCAGATCATCCGAACCGAGCCAGGCGTCATGCGGAAACCTTCGGCGGCGACAACGACAAAAACCTTCGATCCTTCCTGCCGACGCTACGGCGATTCGGGCGTCCACCGCATTCCACATGAATTTCGCGGAAAATCGGCCGGACGGCGGACCGGCGCTTTTCAGCGCCGCGCAGGCGAATACCGCCCTAAAGTGGTGACGCCATGGCGCATCCGCACGTTCAATATAACATTCGACAAGGATTTTTTGCGGCGAAGGCCTAGGCCATGTCTGGTTCTTCGTCCTTCTGTTGCGCTTCCGCAACAGCGACGGCGGTCATATTGGCGACGCCGCGCGCCGTGATCGACGGCGTGAGTATGTGGACGGGCTTCGCCGTTCCCAGCAGAATCGGCCCGACGGGCAGGGCGTCCGCCATCATCTTGGTCATCTGAAAGGCGATATTGGCCGAGGAAAGATCGGGCATGATCAGGACATTGGCCTGGCCCTTCAGCCGCGAATTGGGCAGGACGCGGTCGCGCACCTCCTGCGACAGGGCGGTGTCCGCCTGCATTTCTCCGTCCACTTCGAGATCCGGGGCGTTTTCGCGGATCAGCTCCAGCGCGGCCCGCATTTTCAGGGCGGAGGGCGCGTCGTCGGAGCCGAAATCGGAATGCGAGATCAGGGCGATTTTCGGCGTCAGGCCGAATCGCCGCACCTGGACCGCGCAGAGCAGGGCGGTTTCGGCGATCTCCGCCGCGTTCGGATTGCAACGCACGTGGGTGTCGGCGAAAAAGAAGGCGCCCTCGTTGGTGATCATCAGGCTCATCGCCGAACAGCCGCTGACGCCGGGCGCGAGGCCGACAATGTCCCTGACATAGCCGAGCCGCGAGGAAAAACGGCCGCCGAGGCCGCAAAGCAGCGCGTCGGCCTCGCCGCGCTTGAGCGCCAGGGCGCCGATCACGGTGGCGTTGGTGCGCACCAGCGTCTTGGCCGTCAGCGGATTGATCCCGTGGCGGCCGGCGACGGCGACCAACGTCGCGACATAATCGTTGTAGCGCGGGTCGTTTTCAGGGTCGGTCAGCGAGAAATCCTCGTCGATGGCGATCGATAATCCGTAGATTTTCAGCCGCTTTTCGACCACGGCGCGCCGCCCGATCAGGGTCGGCCGCGCCAGCCCTTCCTCGACCACCGACTGGACCGCGCGCAGCACGCGCTCGTCCTCGCCGTCGGCAAAGACCACGCGTTTGGGGCGTGCCTTGGCCGCGGCGATCAGCGGCTTCATGATGAAGCCGGAGCGGTACACGGTCCGCGCCAGCTTTTCCTGGTAGGCGTCGAAATCGGCGATCGGCTTCTTGGCGACTCCGCTCGCCATCGCCGCTTTGGCGACGGCCGGCGCGATGCGCAGGATGAGGCGCGGATCGAAGGGCGAGGGAATGAGCGAATCCCTGCCATAGAGCGGCGCGACGCCGCCGGAGGCGCGGGCCACCACTTCGGAAGGCGTCTCATGCGCCAATGCGGCGATGGCGTCGACGGCGGCGAGCTTCATCGCTTCATTGACCGTCGTCGCCTGCACGTCGAGCGCGCCGCGGAAAATATAAGGAAAGCACAGGACGTTATTGACCTGGTTGGGATAATCCGAGCGCCCGGTGCACAGCATGGCGTCGGGCCGGGCGGCGAGCGCCGCCTCCGGCGTGATTTCCGGATCGGGATTGGCCAGCGCCAGAATGAGCGGCGACGCCGCCATTTTCTTGACCATTTCCGGCTTGAGCACACCGCCGGCAGACAGGCCGAGGAAGACGTCGGCGTCGTCGATCACTTCCATGAGCGTCCGTGCGGGCGTGTCCTGCGCAAAAGTCTCCTTGAGCGGGTCCATCAGCTTCTGGCGGCCCTTGTAGACCACGCCCTCGAGATCGGTGACGAAAATATTCTCGCGCTTCGCGCCGAGCGCGACCAGAAGGCCGAGGCAGGCGAGCGCCGCGGCGCCGGCGCCCGAGGCGACGATTTTGGCGTCTTCGATGGTCTTGCCGGCGAGCTGCAGGCCGTTGCGCACCGCGGCGCCGACGATGATGGCGGTGCCGTGCTGGTCGTCGTGAAAGACCGGAATCGACATTCTTTCGCGCAAAAGGCGCTCGACCTCGAAACATTCGGGCGCCTTGATGTCTTCGAGATTGATCCCGCCGAATGTCGGCTCCAGCGCGGCGATGGCCTCGACCAGCTTGTCCACGTCGCGCGAGGCGATTTCGATGTCGAAAACGTCGATGCCTGCGAATTTCTTGAACAGGACCGCCTTGCCTTCCATCACCGGCTTGGCCGCCAGCGGCCCGATGTCGCCGAGGCCGAGCACGGCGGTGCCGTTGGTGACGACGGCGACGAGATTCTGCCGCCCGGTATAATCGGCGGCCTTGGCGGGATTTCCGGCGATTTCCAGGCAGGGCGCGGCGACGCCGGGCGAATAGGCGAGCGCCAGGTCGCGCTGGTTGCCCAGCGGCTTTGTCGCGCGGATTTCGACTTTGCCCGGCCGCGGTTGCGAGTGATAGATCAAAGCGCCCGACTGCATGTCGGAAGTGATGCGTTCGTTCATGGAGTGCCATAGCCTCGATGCGACGCGGGAAAGCGGCGCCCGATTCCGGGCGAAAAAGGCCGCGCCAAAATTTTGGGCGATTTTACCTGATCGCCCAAGATTCTATGGAATATTTTCGCACCGGCGGCGTAACAAATCGGATTAATTCTTTTCGGGCGCCGTTTTGGCCGGCGCCGCCTTGGCCGGCTCCGGCGCGCTGACGTCGAGACGGTTCAGCAGCGCCACCGGGTCCGCGACGTGCTGGAGGTCGCCGACCTTCAGCTTCTTGTCCTTGCCGGTGATCCGCAAGGTCAGGGTGGTGGGATTGTCGATGAAGCGGTCGACCGCCTTGGCCGCAACGGCGATCGCCGGGGCGCCGGAAAAGAGCATGGGCGCCTGGGAGACGACGCTGCGCCATTCCGCCTTGACCGCGGCCGGCGTCTGTCCCTGGGTCAGGGAGAAATAGGCGACGAGCTTTTCGAACAGGCCGGAATTGGTCAGTTCGATCTGCGCCCAGTCCACATTGGCCGCCTCCATCGCCTGTTCCCGCGTCTTCTTGTCGCCGGCGAAGGCGGATTTGCCGAGACCGGAAAACTGGCCGCTGAAGGCGATCTTGCCGATCTTGTTCATATCGAGGGAATAATCGGCGATCTTGTATGTCTTCGCCGTCGCGTCATAGGCGCCGGCGAAATGCAGGTCGGAGGAGAGTTTGTCATAGCCGAAAGCCGCCAGCGCCGCGCCTCCCTTCGACCGCGGCGGCAGTTTGACCTTCAGTCCGGTCAGGCGCGCCTCGACCGATAGCGGCGCGCCGCCGGCGTCGAGCGCCTGGTCGATCTGGGCGGAGGCGGCCTCGATCTGGACGCGGTTGCCGCCCTGCGCGCCAGCCGGCGTACCCTTGTCGACCACGGACATCTGACCGCCCGACCAATGCAGATGGGCGAAGTGAAAAGCGGCAAGTCCGATGTCGCCGGCGCGCAAAGCCGCCGCGAGGCCCTGAAGCGAAATAGTTTGAATCTTCAAGGCGTTGGAATGCAGGCTGGTGTCGCCGTCCTCGTCGGGCTCCGTGCCGTCGACCGAAGCGAGCGAAAGGGAATCGGCGCCGCCCTTGACGATATTCTCGGCGTCAATGTCATGCAGGACGAAGCGGCCGCCGTTTTCGGCGAAGATATCCGCCTCCTTTATCGTCATCTTCTTGGCCGTCATGCGCTCCAGCGTCGCGCCGGTTTCCTCGCGCGACAGCGCGCCGGTGAACAGGCGCGCCGCGTCCGTCTGGCTCAGGTTGCAATCGGTCAGGACGACATTCTTGAAGATGACCTTGCTCTTGGCGCCGGTGGTCAGAACCGCCTGGTCGAGGACCACGTCGCCGGCAAGCGCCGGCGGCGCGGCGAGGCACAGGAGAAGAAGGGCGAGAGCGCGGAACATGGAAGTCATGGCGAATATTCCTTTGCGCGCACAGCTAGCCCGGATTCGGACCCTTTGCCAAGCACTGGCGTGACCGGACCCAGGGAGGAGGTGGACCGCGGGCGCGAGGAATAAATACTATAGACGGGGTGGAATTAGCCGCCGCAGCGCCCTATCTGCCTGCTGCGACAATCGTTTGGAGCGGCGAGGCCGATGGTTGAGACCGTCACGCGCGAGGAATTGAAGAAAGGCCTGGCGGAAGGCGCTATCACCCTGATCGATGTGCGCGAGCCGCATGAATTCGCCGCCGGCCGCATTCCCGGCTCTCTGTCCTTTCCGCTGTCGCGGTTCATCCCGCAAACGCTGCCGAAGGAGCCGGGCAAGCGCGTGGTCTTCACCTGCCGCTCCGGCCGGCGGACGCTATTGGCGATTGAAATGGCGCGTCTCGGCGGGCGTCCCGACGCCTGCGCCCATTACGCCGGCTCCATGCTCGATTGGGTCGCGGCCGGCGAGCCGGTGGAGTTCTGAGCTGGATTTGTGTCAGAGCGGCGCGGCGGCTTTTTTCCGAGCGGCGAAATCGGCGACGAAGGCGGCGACCGCGACCTCGGGCAGGGGCTCGACCGGGACCGGGCGCGCCGCGCGCGGCGGCCGGACGTCCCGCTCATCCTCCAGCAGGCGCCAATGCAGCAGTTCCAGCCGGCCGTCGGAATGTTCGGCGATGGCGGTGCAGGATTCGACGAAATCGCCGGTGTTCACATAGGTGATCCCGCCGATGTCGCGGATCGCAGCGTGATGGATATGACCGCAGACGACGCCGTCCACGCCGCGCTTGCGCGCCTCGCCGGCGAGCGCGACCTCGAAATCGCCGATGAAATTGACGGCGTTCTTGACCTTGAGCTTGGCCCATTTGGAAAAGGACCAATAGGGCAGGCCGAGCCTGCGGCGGACCACATTGAACCAGGTGTTGGCCCAGATGGCGAAATCATAGGCCCAGTCGCCGAGGTGGGCGAGCCACTGGGCGTGGCGCACGACAATGTCGAACTCGTCGCCATGCACGACGAGGAATTTCTTGCCCGCGGCCGTTTCGTGGACGGCATGGTCGATCACCTCGATCCCGCCGAATTCCAGGCCGAGGAAGTCGCGGGCGAATTCGTCGTGATTGCCGGGAACGAAAACGACGCGCGTCCCTTTTCGGACCTTGCGCAGCAGCTTCTGCACCACGTCATTGTGCTTTTGCGGCCAGTACCAGCCCGATTTCAGCCGCCAGCCGTCGACAATGTCGCCGACCAGAAACAGCTCATCCGATTCGTTGTGCTTGAGGAAATCGAGCAGGAGCTCGGCCTGGCAGCCGCGCGTGCCGAGATGAACGTCGGAAATGAACAGGGTGCGGTAGCGATTGGGCTCGTGCGGGTGGTGGGCGACATGGGTCGTTTCGGTCATGATTCCGCCTTTTGGAGCTTTCGCCTCCCTTTGCTGCCAGCTAAATGTTGCGAGACGATGACGCCGGCGCCTCAATTGAAATCATGCTCACTGGACTAGCGCTCAAAGTATTATCAACCCTGTGCTTTACCGCCATGGCGGTGTGCGTTCGCTATGCCGCCGCCTATAAATGCCCGGTCGCGGAAATCGTCTTTTTCCGTTCAGCTTTCGCGCTGATTCCCCTTCTGGTCTGGTTGCGGCTGATCGGCGGTCTGCCCTTGCATTTGAAGACAATGCGGCCGCTCGGCCATCTCGGACGCGGCCTGACCGGCTCCGCCGGCATGTTCGCCAATTTCCTCGCCTTGTCGCTGCTGCCGCTGGCCGACGCGACTGCCTATTTTTACGCCTATCCGATTTTCCTCACTTTGATCGCCGGCCTCGTCTTGCGGGAAAAAGTCGGCGCGGCGCGGTGGACGGCGGTCGCCGTCGGTTTCGGCGGCGTTTTCGCCATGCTGTCCGAGCAAATGGGGGCGGGGGGATCGGCCGCCCATGTCTCGCGGGAGGGAGTTGGCGCCGCGGTGGCGCTTTCGGGCGCCTTTTTCGCCGCCGTGTCGATCGCGCAGACGCGACGGCTGACGCTTTCGGAACATACCGGCGCGATCGTCTTCTATTTCACCTGCCTCACCACTTTCTTCGGCGCGCTCATCCTCGTCCTGGCGCATTTCTGGCCGGCGGGCGCGCCCGCGTCGCAATTTTTCGCCAGCCAGGCCTATGTCGCGCCCAACGGGCGCCAATGGGCGGCGCTGATCGGGGTAGGGGCGGCGGGCGGCGCGGCGCAGATCTTCAGCACCTCTTCCTATCGTTTCGCCGAAGTCTCGCTGCTCGCGGCTTTCGATTACCTCACCCTGTTCTGGGCCATGCCCGCCAGCCTGATCTTTTTCGGCCAACGGCCGTCGGCCGTCGTCATGATCGGGGCCGCGGCGATCGGCGGCGCCGGCGTTCTCGCGGTGTGGAGCGAAAGACGGGCGCGTCGGGAAATATTGGCGACCTGACCGTTTCGTTCTATATTTCAAACGAAATTGGCTATTATGCCAAACGAAAGCGAGGCCAGACGGGAGTTCGCGCATGGGCGTCGAGGGCAGGGACAGACAGAAGGCGCTCGAAGCCGGCGCCGCGTCGCTCGCCGGCCAATTGGGTCGGACGGTGCAGCGCCTGCGCAAGGCGTCGAATCTGTCGCTGTCGGAACTGTCGGAACAATCCGGCGTCGCCAAATCGATCATCAGCCAGATCGAGCGCAACGAGACCAATCCGACGCTCGCCACCGTCTGGCGGCTGGCGCATGCGCTCGAGGCGCCGATCGACAAGATTTTGCAGGGACGCGAAGAATCGCCCTTCATCGAAAAGTTTTCGCGCGCCGAGACGCCCATTCTGGTTTCCGACGACGGCAAATGCCGGCTTGTCATCACCGGCTGGATCAAGACGGTGGACTGGCTGCAGACCTATGAATTTTTCGCGGATCCCGGCGGCGTGCTGGAATCGGAGGCGCATCAGCGCGGCGCGGTCGAGTGCCTGACCGCGATCGACGGCGAATTGCAGGTCGAAGTCGGCGGCGAGACGGAGTTTTTGGGCGCCGGCGAGACGCTTCGCTACCACGCCGACCGCCCGCATGTGATCCGCAATATCGGCAAGGCGCCGGCGCGGGCCGAAATGATCTGCATCCTCAGGGCGGGGCGACAGGAATGAGGCTTCCGCCGCCTGGGGAGAGGCGGGGCTCTTTCGCGGGCTAGGCGTTCGCCCGCGAAAAGCTGATCGGCGCAAATCCTCACAATCTTAGGTAAAGACCTCAATGCGGTCGTTCCCGCGCCTCGCGCCGCCAGGCGCCGGGCGGGACGCCGAAACAGCGCTTGAACGCGCGCTGGAACGCCGCGGGCGAGGCGTAGCCGACCTCGTCGGCGATCGCCTCCAGGCTGCGGCCGCTGTCGCCCAGCCGCCGCGCCGCATGATGCATGCGCAGGCGGGTCAGGTAATGCATGGGCGCCTCGCCGATCACCATCTTGAAGCGTTCCGCCAGGAGCGAGCGGGAGCAGGCCGCCCGTTCCGACAGCGATTCCACGGTCCAGTCCACACGGGGCGTCTCGTGCATCAGCCTCAGCGCCCTGCCGACCAGCGGATCGCGGAGGCCCGCGAGCCAGCCGGTGGCGTCGGGCGGCAGGGCGCGGATATATCCGCGCAAGGCTTCGACGAACATGAGTTCCGCCAACCGCACGCGCAGGCTTTGAACGCCGGGCGCGTCGCCCAAAACTTCGTCGACCGAATATCGGATCAGGAGCTGGGCGCCCTCGCCGAGGGAGGTCACGAACATGGCCGGCAGGGCGGAGAACAACGGCGCGAAGGCGCGCCGGTCGCAGCCGAGGAAGCCGCACAGGACCTCGGTGTGGGGGCCATTTCCGGTATCGAAGCGCAATTGCCGCAGGTCGAGCGGGGAGCGATTGCGCATCAGGGCGCGAAACGACTGCGGGTTGTCGCCACGATGATCGCCAAACTCGTGCAACTGCCCATGGGGCAGCACCAGAGCGTCGCCAGGCCGCGCCGGCCTCCAGGGTCCTGGCGGACAGCGCAGAACGCATTCGCCGCTCAAAAGCACGTGAAAGACCACCAGATGATTGGTCCCCGGCGGCAAGGCCGGCGCGAAATCTTCCAGCATCGGGGCGGCTGAGACGCACCAGGAGCCGTTCACTTCGACGCGGAAGAGCACTGCGCCGGTGAGGCGCACCATCGAAAGCGCGTCCGACAGCAGATCCATCGCCATGTCCGAGCCCTCCCTTTCGGAGTCTGGAGCATAGATCCAAGAGTATAGGTCATTGTCGCCGCGTCGCCAGAGCGGCAGTCTGAAGTCGTGTCGCACATGACCGCCGGCCGTCTTCTCTTCGGCGCGGCGACTGCCGGCCACACCCTGGCTGCGCCCGCGCCCGACGCGTCATCGGCGAAATCACCTCGAAGGAGAATGATCATGACCGCCCAAGTCGTCGCACGTCAGACCCGTTTGCAGCAGCGTTATCGTGAAACGCCGGCGGAGGCGCTGATTACCGAAAGCGCCCGCACCGCGGACGGCGTCCGCCATGATCCCTTCCACGGCCATTTGGAAATCGGCGGCGCCGCCCCCAGCCTCGTTCCCGAACTGGGATTGGAAGTCGGCGTCCATTCCGCCGTCGGCGGCGACCACGACCTGCCCAATCCCGGCCATGTCCTGGTGGGCGCGCTCGCCGCCTGCATGGACACGACCCTGCGCATGTTCGCCGAGCGGTTCGGAATCGAGCTTGAGTCGCTGGAAGTGTCGGTCGACGGCCATGTCGATGTCCGCGGCGCGCTGATGGTCAGCGCCGAGGCGCCCGTCGGCTTCCAGGATATGCATTGCCGCGTCGATCTCCGTCCGGCCGAAGGCACGCCGCCGGAGGCGCTCGCGAAACTGATGGCCGCCACGGAGCGGTCCTGCGTCGTTCTTCAGACCCTGCGAAACGGAGCGCCCATCACCACCAGCCTTGCGGTGCGGTCGGCAGAGCAGGTCGGATGAGACAGGCGGCCTTCGTTGCGGCGCAAATTGCAATTCGCTTCCCGAAGTGCGCCGGAACGCCCATCGCAAGCGTCAATCCGGCGCGTCCCGCCAATGACCGCTTTTCATTGCAGTGTGTCCGGTCATCGGGCTGGTTCCCGCCCATCCGCGCCGCTTCGCGGCGGCGCTGGCCGACATGGTCCGCATCCTCAGGGCGGCGGCGATGGAGTGAGGGTTCTCCAGCGAGGCAGGACAGAGGCTCATGACGCGCCGGCAAATGGACGCCATCATGCGAGGTTCCCGCGCGCTATCGGATCGAGCGCGGAGCGCCGCGCTCGCGTGATCATAGCGCGGCGAAGCTGACGAAGCGCTGACATGAATCGTCAGCTGCTTGTCATCGCGTCTGTGCCAAAAGCGCCGCCAACGCTCGCGAAGGAAAGCGGGCTCTGACGGAAAGGGAAAATCATGCGCAAATTGGCAATTCTCTCTGGTCTCGCCGCTGTCATCGGCGCAGCCGGCTTCGCGCAGGCGGACGTTCGCCGGCCGTGTCTGACCAACGGCGCAAGCAGTTATCTGACGGTCGACGCCTTCCTGGCTAAAATGATCGACCAAGGCTACAAGATCCGCAGTCTCGAAACCAAGAACGGATGCGGCAAAGTTCATGCTATCAACAAGAGCGGCGTGGAAGCTGAGCTTCTCGTCGACCTGACCGCCGGCGCGCCCGCAACGGGCAACGACTGACGTCCGCTCCGATTGTGGCCGGGACCGCCGGCGGCGCGACGCCGCCAAGCCGACAAAGGTCGCAGCCTCGCGCCCGCGGCCCCGACCGCTTTCGCTTCCGGGCATGTCATTCGGGCGATGCCCGCTTTCCGCCCAAAGCCCGAGAGCAAACTGAGGCGCGCCCGGCGCAAGGTCCGGCGTCACGCCGCCGCGCCCGTCGCCAACCCTTCGGAGGTCGCCAATTGCGGCGCAACGTGGATGGCCGGGATAGATCCCCAGGCCCAGCCCCAAGGATGTCCATGACGGGCGCTGGCCTTGTTTAGCGCAGGCCGGATTCAGCTTTGCGGAACCTGGCCGCCGGGGGTCAGCTTGTCGATCAGTTTCGGCAGCGCGTTGGCCAGCAATTGCGACATCTGATCCGGGCTGATCCCGGCCTGTTGCGCGATTTCCGCGATCTTGCCGTGGCCGATGACCTGGTTGATCTGGTCGGCGGTGATCGGCGCATTGGCGCCGGTTCCGACCCAGGAATCGGCCGTGGGGCCATGGCCGGCGTTGCGGAACTCGTTGAGCAGCGAGTTGAGCCCGCCGGAAACCGCCGTGCCGCTCGCGGCGCCCGCCAGCGCCCCGCCTAGCGGGCTGTTGGCCAGTTCGCCCAAAATATTGCCGGCATTTCCAAGGAAGCCTCCGCCGGATGACGGCTGCGCCGGCGAAGGATCGGGCGCGGGCGGCGGCGCCGCTTCACGCTTGCCGGAGAAAAGATGGCCGAGGATCAAGGCGCCGGCGGCAATGGCCAATGGCTTGACCAGATCGCCGCCCGGCACGGACTCGTGAATGGCGTCATCGAAAAAACCCATGAAACCCTCCCAGAAAGAGGCGCGCCGCCCTGTTCGACGGCTCCTCAATGTGGGCGCCGCGTAACTTTTGCGCAAGTTGTGAATTCATCATTCGTTAAGGCTGGGTTTGCGCAAATCCGGCTCGCCCTGGCTCCTTCCGGCTAGGCGGGGCAGGCGCGGGCTGCATATTTGGCCGGAAATTTGGGAGGCGTCTCCATGGGCATTTTAAGCTGGATCATCCTCGGCCTCATCGCCGGCTTCATCGGCAGCAAGCTGGTCAACAAGACCGGCCAGGGCATGATTATGGACATGGCGCTCGGCATCCTCGGCGCCGTGGTCGGCGGCTTTATTTCGACCAAGCTCGGCATGGGCGGCATAAGCGGCCTCAACCTTTACAGCCTGTTGATCGCCACCGGCGGCGCCATAGTGGTGCTGCTGGTCTATCGCGCCGTCACGGGCAGCGGCCAGTTGTAAGGGGCGCTTTCGCTTTGATTTCCGGCCTCGAGGATTCGCCGGGTTGCGCGGGAGGCGCGCTCGTACTACTCAACAGCGCCCTTCCAGCAAGCGAGAATGTCCATGGCGGAGCCGAGCCGAGCGCCAGAAATCCAGGAATCCGTGGCGGGCGCGCATTTTCTCGTGGTCGAGGCGCGGTATTACGATTCCATAGGCGCCATGATGCTGGACGGCGCGACGCGCGCGCTGGAAGCGGCGCAGGCGCGCTGGAGCGTCTTTCGCGCCCCGGGCGCTTTGGAAATCCCCGCCGTCGCCTCCATTCTGCTCGACGCCGCGGAAAAGGACGGAGAGCCTTACGCGGGCCTCGTCGCGCTCGGCTGCGTCATTCGCGGCGAGACCTATCATTTCGAGATCGTCGCAGGCGAAAGCGCGCGCGCGCTGATGGACATGTCGGTCGCCCGCCGCCTGCCGCTCGGCAATGGCGTATTGACTGTCGAGGACGAGGCCCAGGCGCTTGAGCGCGCCGATCCGGGCAAGCTCGACAAGGGGGGCGACGCGGCGCGGGCGGCTCTTTCCGTCTATCGCCTGAAACAGAAGGCGGAACGAAACTGATGGCCGCCGAAAAACGCTCCGCCGCCCGGCTCGCCGCCGTGCAGGCGCTCTACCAGATGGAAGTGGCGGGCAAGGGCCTCAACGACATACTGGCCGAATTCGAGACCTTCTGGATCGGCCGCGAGGTCGAGGGCGAGCAGTACAAGCCGGCGGAAATCGACTTTTTTCGCGCCATCATCGCCGGCGTGGTGGAAAACCAGTTCGCGATCGACCGCGCCGTCGACCAGACGCTCGCCGAGGGCTGGCCACTGCGGCGGATCGAAACCCTGATGCGCGCCATATTGCGCGCCGGCGCCTTCGAGCTGATGCGGCGGACCGATATTCCGGCGCGCGTCGCCATCAAGGAATATGTCGATGTCGCCGGCGCCTTTTTCGACCGCGAGGAAGCCGGCATGGTCAACGCCGTGCTCGACGCCCTGGCGCGCAAATGCCGCGCAGAAGAATTTTCGGCCTGAACTTGCGGCTATAATGAGAATCGTCATTGCGAGCGCAAGCGAAGCAATCCACCTGGCGAGCGAACCGTGGCGTGGATTGCTTCGGCGCTTTCGCTTCTCGCAATGACGGCCGGGGACGAGAGTCGTGAACGAACAGGAGCTGATCGCCCGTTATTTCGCCCCGCTCGCGGGGCCGGGCGGGCTCGGCCTCAGGGATGACGCCGCTCTGCTCAAGCCGCCGCCGGGCGCGGAACTGGTCCTGACCGCCGACGCGCTCGTCGCCGGCGCGCATTTCTTCGCCGCGGACGCGCCGGACCGAATCGCCGCCAAGGCGCTTGCCGTCAATCTTTCCGATCTCGCCGCCAAGGCCGCCGAGCCGCTTGGCTTTCTCCTCACCCTCGCCCTGCCGCGCGACTGGAAGCCGAACTGGCTGGAAAATTTCGTCCGCGGCCTGGGCGAGGCGGCCAAAAAAGGAAACTGCCCGCTGCTCGGCGGCGACACCGTGGCGACGCCCGGTCCGCTGAGCCTGTCGATCACCGCCGTCGGCGCGGTTCCGGCCGGCAAAATGCTGCGCCGCGCCGGGGCCGCGCCGGGCGACGCGCTGTTCATATCGGGATCGATCGGCGACGCGGCGCTCGGCTTGGCCTTGCGGCGGGCGGAAATCGCCGGTGCGCCGCCGCCCGAATGGGCGAGGGAATTGACCGCGGCGCAGCGCGGCTTCCTGGTCGGCCGCTATCTGTCGCCGAACCCGCGCCTCGCGCTCATTCCGGCGCTTCGCGCCTGCGCCAGCGCCGCCATGGACGTGTCTGACGGGCTTGTCGGCGATTTGCGCGCCCTGCTGCGGGAAAGCGGGCTCGTCGCGCAAGCGGATTTGGGCAAAATCCCATTCTCCGCCGCGGCGGCCGCGGCCCTCGCCGCCGATTCGGCTTTAAGCGAGACCATGTTCTGCGGCGGCGACGATTACGAGATTCTCTGCGCGGTTCCGCCCGCTCAAGCGGCGAAATTCCAAGCTATGGCGCGGGAAGTGGGCGTCGAGGCGCGCGCTTTCGGCCTCGCCGGCGCCGCGGGATCGGAAGAGACCTTTCTCGGCCTCGACGGGACGCCCGAAACATTCGGCGCCGGCCGATTCAGTCACTTTTGACCTAGCGCAAGCGGCGCCGCCGTCCAAATCGGGCCGATTCCGGCAAAAAAACGTCAACTTTAGGATAGTTACGGCCGCGCCTCCATTGCGGCGTTCACGGCTTTGTGATTTATGCGCGCCGTAACGCCAGTTTGATTTCGGACAAGGCGGCGCTTTCTCGAATAGCCCATTGGTCCGCCACTTGATCCGGGAGTCACTTAGGAAGGGACCGAGGTATGGCGATCTGGCTGATAATGTTGGGCGGACTCTTGTCCGTCGTCTATGGCGTAGTAACGGTAAAAGGCTTGATGGCCGCGGACGCGGGCACCGAGCGCATGCAGGAAATCTCCGGCGCGGTGCGCGAAGGCGCGCAGGCCTATCTGAAGCGCCAATATTTGACCATCGCTTTGGTCGGCATTGTCGTCTGCCTCATTCTTGGCTATCTGCTCGGCGTCAAAATGGCGATCGGCTTCCTGATCGGCGCCATTCTGTCGGGCGCGGCGGGGTTCATCGGCATGAACGTCTCGGTCCGCGCCAATGTGCGCACCGCGCAGGCCGCGACCAAATCGCTGGCGGCCGGCCTCGACATCGCCTTCAAGGCGGGCTCGGTCACCGGCCTTCTGGTCGCCGGGCTCGCGCTTCTCGGCGTCTCGGTCTATTACTATATTCTCACCGGACCGCTCGGCCTTTCGGTCAATAGCCGAGAAGTCATCGATTCCCTCGTCTCCCTCGGCTTCGGCGCCTCGCTGATCTCGATCTTCGCCCGTCTCGGCGGCGGCATCTTCACCAAGGGCGCGGACGTCGGCGCCGACCTCGTCGGCAAGGTGGAAGCGGGAATCCCTGAGGACGATCCGCGCAATCCGGCGACCATCGCCGACAATGTCGGCGACAATGTCGGCGATTGCGCCGGCATGGCGGCCGACCTGTTCGAGACCTATGCGGTCACGGTGGTGGCGACCATGGTTCTGGCGTCGATCTTCTTCGCCAAGGCGTCCCCCACGGTCTTGAGCGGGACCATGCTGTATCCGCTGGCGATCTGCGCCGCCTGCATCGTGACCTCGATCGCCGGCGCCTATTTCGTCAAGCTGGGCGCCAATAATTCGATCATGGGCGCGCTCTACAAGGGCCTGATCGTGACCGGCGCCCTGTCGGTGGTCGGCCTGGCCGTCGCCACCCAGTTCCTCACCGGCTGGGGCTCGATCGGCGAAGTCGCCGGCCAGGACGTGACCGGCCTCAACCTGTTCTACTGCGGGATCGTCGGCCTCGCGGTGACCGGCGCCATCGTGTGGATCACCGAATATTACACCGCCACCGGCAAGCGTCCGGTCGTGTCCATCGCCCAGGCTTCGGTCACCGGCCACGGCACCAACGTCATCCAGGGCCTCGCGGTCTCGCTGGAAGCGACGGCGCTGCCCGCCATCGTCATCGTCGCCGGCATTATCTCGACCTACCAGCTCGCCGGCCTCTACGGCACGGCCATTGCGGTGACCACCATGCTCGGCCTCGCCGGCATGATCGTGGCGCTCGACGCCTTCGGCCCCGTCACCGACAATGCCGGCGGCATTGCCGAAATGGCGGGCCTGCCTAAGGAAGTGCGCCAGTCCACCGACGCGCTCGACGCGGTCGGCAACACCACCAAGGCGGTGACCAAGGGCTACGCCATCGGCTCGGCCGGCCTTGGCGCCCTGGTTCTGTTCGCCGCCTACACCAACGACCTGCGCTCCTTCATCGACAAGGGCCTGCCTTATTTCAAGGACGTCGGCAACGTCAATTTCGACCTGTCCAACCCTTATGTCGTGGCGGGCCTGATCTTCGGCGGCCTCATCCCCTATCTGTTCGGCGGCATCGCCATGACGGCGGTCGGCCGCGCCGCCGGATCGGTGGTGGTCGAGGTGCGCCGGCAGTTCCGCGAAATGCCCGGCATTATGGAGGGGACCACGCGCCCCGATTACGGCCGCGCCGTGGACATGCTGACCAAGGCGGCGATTCGCGAAATGATCATCCCGTCGCTGCTGCCGGTCTGTACGCCGCTCGTCGTCTATTTCGGCGTGCTGCTCATCTCCGGCTCCAAGGCCTCGGCCTTCGCGGCGCTCGGCGCGTCGCTGCTCGGCGTTATCGTCAACGGACTGTTCGTGGCCATTTCGATGACCTCCGGCGGCGGCGCCTGGGACAACGCCAAGAAGAGCTTCGAGGACGGTTTCACCGACAAGGACGGCGTCAAGCACTTCAAAGGCAGCGAGGCGCACAAGGCCTCGGTGACCGGCGACACCGTCGGCGACCCCTACAAGGACACCGCCGGTCCGGCGGTCAACCCGGCGATCAAGATCACCAATATCGTCGCCCTGCTACTGCTCGCCATTCTGGCCCATCGCGGCATGTAAAATCACGGAGACCGGCGGGCGAGAGTCCGCCGGCGGCTTCCCGCAAAAAAAACCCGCGGAGCGATCCGCGGGTTTTGTTTTTCGTTGTTTAACAGTAAATTATAGCTTGTATTTCAAGCGTCCCATCTCGGAGAAGAGGCTCTTCAGGAATTGGCTGTCGCCGCCGGCGGCCCTGGTCTTGTCGGAAGAAAAATCGACGACGCGCCCGTCCTTGAGACCGTAATTGGCGATACGCGTCACTTTCTTGCTCTTGTCGAAATAGACGGCGTAAACGCGCTGTTTGACGATTTTCAGCGGCATGAAGGGAAATCGGCGCTCGGCCTTCTGGCTGATGTAGTACCAGGCGTCGCCGCCGACAGTCGAAGTGGTGGAGGGCGTGCCGAGCACGATCAGCACCTGTTGGGCCGGGGTGCCGACATGGACCTGCTGTAGCGTCTGCGCGTCGAATATATAGCCGCGGTGGATGATCTCCGGGCTGAGGAAGCCGGCGCGGGCGGGAATCGGCGAGGCCAGGGCGACCGCCACGACCGCGGCCGCAGCCGCGCCCCGCCGGCGCCAGACCGTCCGTCCCAGAAGCCTTTTCCCCGTCGCCGCCATTTGCAATTCTCCAAGACCCTCGCAAGATTGCGCTTGCATCGCGTGGTCCGCACGACTAACCCCGCCGTGGGGCAAAAGCAAGGCTGGCCGCAGCTTCTCGCAGGAAGCGGACGCCGGTTTTTCGGAAGAAAGCTCCGCGTTTTCAAAATGCCTGGCCCCTTTTGCGATGCGGCCGGACCGCAACGGGGTCGAGGCGGGCAAGTAGGGATAGGAAGTCATGATTTTCGGCCTGTTCCGCAAAGATCCGCATCAGGAGACGGTCGCCGGCCTGTACGGCGCGATCGTGGCGCAGTCGCGCCTGCCAGCCTTTTACCTTCCGCCCCACAATATCGCCGACACTTTCGAGGGCCGTTTCGAAATCCTCACCCTCAACGCCGGTCTGGTCCTGCGCCGGCTCGGAGAACTGCCCGAGCCCGGCCCCTCCCTGGCCCAGGCTCTGTCCGACTCGGTTTTCGCCCGGTTCGACGACGCCTTGCGCGAAATCGGCGTTTCCGACGTCGGCGTGCCGAAAAAAATGAAAAAGCTGGCCCGCGCCTTCATGGGGCGCGGCGCGGCTTACGTTCGCGCCTTGGAGGGCGGTGACGAGGAGGCGCTCGCCGCGGCGCTTTCGCGCAATGTGCTCGCCGGCGAGGGCGACGGCGCCTCGCTGGCGCGCTATGTCCTGGCGGCGCGGGCCAAGCTGGCGGAGACGCCGCTGGAAAATTTCCAGCGCGGCGAGGCGCCTTTCCCGCCGCCGTGACCCATATCAGGCAAAGAGGATGAAATGAGCGAAGCGCAAAAAGGCGTGTACGCGCCCTTTTCCCGGCCGATCTCGGTCGAGGCGGCGCGCGAGGCGGGCCAGCGGCTCGAATTCGTGGCGAGCGCCGCCGAATGCGCGGCTCTGGCCGAACAGGACGGGCTTTTGGGGCTGCGCGACCTGAAGGTCGAGGCCGCGGCGCTGCCGCATGGGCGCGAGGGGCTTCTGGTCAAGGGCCGCGTGACGGCCGTGGTGAAACAGGCCTGCGTGGTGACCCTCGAACCATTCGAATCGCCTCTGGACGAAACGTTTGAAGTGGAATTCGCGCCCGAGGCCGAGGCGCGCGCCTGGGTCGCGGAGGCGGAGGACCACGCCGGCTCGAAAGATCCTCCTGACCCGATCGTCGGCGGCAAGGTCGATATTGGAGCGCTCGCCGTCGAATTCCTGGCGCTGGGGCTCGATCCCTATCCGAGGAAGCCCGGCGTGCGTTTCAAGGAAATCGAGTCGCCGGGGGTGGAAAACGGTGAAAACGCGCCTTTCGCCGCTTTGGCGGCATTAAAAAAGGACTGATTTACCTGATTCTTAAGGGGACTTGCCAAGCGGCGCTCAAAAGCTATTGTCGCGCCGCTACGGATGGGGGCTGCGCGGGTCGAATTTGGAGCTGAAGCGGGGATGGAGCAGGTCGTGAGGATTGCGCTGGACGCCATGGGGGGCGATTTCGGTCCTTCGGTGGTCGTTCCGGGCGCCTCCCGGTTCCTTGCCCGCCATCCGCAAGTGAAATTTCTGCTGTTCGGCGACCGCGAAAAAATCCAGCCCTTTCTCGACGTCGACCCCCGCCTTGCCGCCGTCGCGGAACTGCGCCACGCGGATGTCGCGATCGGCATGGCCGACAAGCCTAGCCAGGCATTGCGCGCCGGCAGGCGCAATTCCTCGATGTGGCTGGCCATCGAGGCGGTGCGCTCCGGCGAGGCGGATTGCGCCGTTTCGGCCGGCAATACCGGGGCGCTGATGGCCATGTCGAAAGTGTGCCTCGGCCTCATGGCGCAGATCGACCGGCCGGCGCTCGCCGCCTTTTGGCCGACTTTGCGCGGCCGTTCGATCGTGCTCGACGTGGGCGCCACGATCGGGGCCGACGCCCAGCATTATGTCGATCTCGCCATTATGGGCGCGGCCATGGCGCGCAGCCTGTTCGAGTTGGAAAGGCCGACCGTCGGCCTGCTCAATGTCGGGGTTGAGGAGGTCAAGGGCATAGAGGAGGTCAAGGCCGCCTCGCGCCTGCTGCAGGCGATCGATTCGCCGCTCATTGACTATCGCGGCTTCGTCGAGGGCGACGATATCGGGCGCGGAACCGTCGATGTCGTGGTGACCGAGGGCTTTTCCGGCAATATCGCGCTGAAAACGGCGGAAGGAACGGCCAAGCAGATCACCGCCTACCTGCGTCAGGCTCTGAGCGGCGATCTCGCCTCCAGGATCGGCGCCTTCTTCGCCCAAAAAGCCTTCCGCGATCTAAAAGCGCGCCTGTCGCCGCGCGAAGTCCACGGGGCGGTTTTGGTCGGCCTCGACGGCGTGGTGATCAAGAGCCATGGGGGCGTGGACGCCGACGGCTTTTCCGGGGCCATCGAAGTGGGCTATGGCATGGTGTGTCATGGCCTGTTGGAAAAAATCCGTGACATGATGAGCCTCGCTCATGAACAGGGCGACGTCGAGGACAACGGCGATGCGGCGGCGCAAGCCGGCGGTCATGAAGCGGAGTCCGGATGACGCGAACAATGGAAAGCCGCAAGTGACGCAAAAATCGAAACGCCTGCGCTCGGTGGTGAAAGGCGTTGGCGCGGCCCTGCCGCGACGCTGCGTCAGCAATCGCGAGTTGGAAAAGCTGGTCGACACCTCCGACGCCTGGATTGTTCAGCGCACCGGCATCGAACAGCGCTATATCGCAGGCGAAGGCGAGACCACCGCCTCGCTGGGCGTGGCGGCCGCGCGCGAAGCCCTCGCCAAAGCGGGCTGCGCGCCCGAGGACATCGACCTCATCGTCTGCGCCACCTCGACGCCGGATTACACTTTTCCCTCCGTCGCCACCATGATCCAGGCGGAACTGGGCATATACGGTGGCGTCGCCTTCGATCTGCAGGCGGTCTGCGCCGGATTTGTCTTCGCCGTCGCAACGGCCGACAAGTTTCTCACCTCCGGCTCGCACAAAAGGGCGCTGGTGATCGGCTCCGAGACTTTTTCGCGCATTTTGAACTGGCAGGACCGGACGACCTGCGTCCTGTTCGGCGACGGCGCCGGCGCCCTGGTGCTGGAGGCTGAGGAAGGGAATGGAACGACCGCCGATCGCGGCGTGCTGACCAGCCACTTGCGCTCGGACGGGCGCTATCGCACCAAGCTCTATGTCGACGGCGGCCCTTCGACCAATCAACTCGCCGGCCATGTGCGCATGGAGGGCAAGGAAGTCTTCCGATTCGCCGTCGGCCACGTAACGGACGTGATGTCGGACGCTTTCGCCGCCACCGGCCTCACGGCGGACGATCTGAACTGGTTCGTGCCGCATCAGGCCAATCGGCGCATCATCGACGCCTCGGCCCACAAACTCGGCATTGCGCCGGAGAAAGTGGTCACGACCGTGCACCTGCACGGCAATACCTCCGCCGCCTCGATTCCGCTGGCGCTCGCCGTCGCCTGCGAGGACGGACGCATCAAGCGCGGCGATCTGGTGATGATCGAAGCCATAGGCGGCGGCTTCACTTGGGGCTCGGCTATTATCAGATGGTGAGCTGCGGCTCGCTCGATTTGACTACGGAAACAACCTACGTAATCGCCACAGGTCAATTTTCGCGACGGAATCCTGTAATTTCAGTGGGCTAGAGGTAGACGTGATTCAGTAGAATCGCGGATGGCTCCAGGGTCCTCGACGTCGCGGCGTTATTCGCGAAAACCGGGTTCCGCATTTTTTGCGCGCCGATCGAGGCTGTTCGCGCCTGCTCTGTCCACGGACGGCGGCGCAGCGTGTGATACGAGCAGAGGAATACGGCCGCATGACAATTAACAGCTTGGTCTCCCACCGCACGGAAAAAGCGGTTCCGCCGCCTCCGTCGTTAGATTTGAGGCAGAAGCAAACTGTAACGCGCGCCGATCTTGCCGAAGCGGTGTATCGGCGAGTCGGCTTGTCGCGCCTCGAATCGGCGAGTCTGGTCGAAATGGTGCTCGGCGAAATCAGCGACGCCACCCTGCGTGGGGAAAATGTGAAGCTCTCAGGCTTCGGCACTTTCCTGCTGCGCTCTAAGCGCGAACGCGTCGGCCGTAATCCTAAAACGGGCGTCGAGGCGAAAATCACCCCGCGCAAGGTTGTGGTGTTCAAGGCGTCGCATATTTTGCGTGCGCGCGTAAATGGGGCCCCGCCGAGCGCCGAATAACCCGGCGACGGAGCGGCGGCCGCGAGAGTCGCCGTGTTTACATAAAGCTGTCGACGGCGAGCAGGGGCGCCTTGCGCGATTGTGGAGAATCGCGGCAGGTTCCCTTGCAGCCGTCGTTTCATTTTTGTGACATCGCCCTGTTTTGGCGAACGAACGCGTAAAGCGGCGTGTCGGTTGAGGGATGCGGCGGCCCTGGGGCGCGCCGGGGCGCGAGATGGAAAAAACCCAGGACGCTTTTCGCACCATCGGCGAGGTCGCGCAGGAGCTCGATCTTCCCCAGCACGTGCTGCGCTTCTGGGAGAGCAAATTCACGCAGATCCGCCCGGTCAAGCGCGCTGGCGGACGACGCTATTACCGGCCGGACGATGTCAGACTGGTGGCCGCCATCCGCGTCCTGCTCTACAGCGAGGGCTATACGATCAAGGGCGTGCAGCGCATCCTGAAGGAACAGGGCGCGCGCGCCGTTGTCGAAGCCTCGCGCGCAAAAGGTCGGGGCGCGGCCGCGGCTACGGTGGAGGGCGCCCCGGAGACGGCCAAGAGACCGGCGGAAGGCGCGCTGGCCGAATTTCTGCCGCCGCTCGAACAGCCGCCCGCCGCCGCGCCGCCCGAAGACAGGCCACCACCAACGGGACCTACGGCCGCGACGCGTCTGTCGCCGCAGGATCGCCATCGCATGGAAGCGATTCTCGCCGAACTCGTCGAATGCGCGCGTATTCTGGAAGAGGCGCGCCGAAAATAAAAGCGCCCAAGGATTTTCCCGCGCGCCGTTGCCAGGGCAGGGCGCCTTCTCTATAAGGCGGGCAGTCGGAGTGTAGCGCAGCCCGGTTAGCGCACTAGTCTGGGGGACTAGGGGTCGTGGGTTCGAATCCCGCCACTCCGACCATTTTCATAGATAAAATTAGTACGTTGAGCGCGGGGGACGACTAGGGCTTTATCGCCGCTCCTCTCTTGGGTTCACGGTGGGGTCAACGGCTCTTTCCTCGCCATTTTTTTCAGCCGCCTAAGGGTAGGCGAGGCCGTATGACCAGCAGCGATATAATCCGCGTCAACCGCGCGCCGGTTCTTACCCTTTGGGCTTCGATCGTGGCAGAAAGGCCTGGCTAGCGTTGTGGAAAGGGGGCGCTTTCGCTCCCGCCGGATGCAAGTCGCTGCGCCGGAGCGCATGACCACGGCCGCATGCAGCGAAAGTGACGCCTTCGACCTGGCGACGGCGGAAGGAGAAGGGCTCGGCAATGGATTAGCCCGCATTTCTCGCACGGGGCCGGCCCCGTGCGAGAAATGCGGGCTAGCACTTGACCTTCGCCGCCTCTTACAAGTCCTTGTTCCAAAGGAGCTTTCTACCGGCGGTTTCGAAGGCTGCGAAGTCGAAGGTTACGGCATCGATCGGCGCATTGATGGCTCCGCATGAAAAATTCAGGCCGGTTCTGCTAAGCTTCGGATATTATGTTACTTTGCCGATTATTTTGTTTAACCTCTCGTTAACCGTTTCTTACGTTTAATTTCTGCCATCAGCGCGATACGACGATCGTGATTCGCTGGTCGAGGGCAGAGAATGGCAATCTTTCAAGGGCAGCATTTTGATCAGCTAGACGGCGACAGGCTGATGCGATTTCAAGAGCGTGAGGAATTTGGTGGGCGCCTGCGGACGGTGCTGAACAGGCAACCGAAACTCCAGTCGACGATTGGCAAGTTGGAAGCGGTGGCCGATGCGCTGGAGGAAGTCTTCCAACACAGCAAAGAGATCGAAAGGGTTGCTGGCGTCAAAATTGAGCAATACCGCAAGGAAACCGAAGCCGCGCGAGCCGAGGCAACGCGGCTTGAGAAAATGTTCAACGATCTCAACGAGCGATATCGGCAACAGGCCGAACTCGATCGCCAACGCATTGACGAAATCAAGGAGGAGAATTCGCGGCTTATCGAGCGGCTCGCGTTCACCGAAGCGAATCTGGAGCGTTCACGGTCAGACGTCTTGGAATTCAGCGAACGGATCACCGCTTTGTTCGGTGATGTGGAACAGAGGTTACAAATTCTAAAGGGTCATCCAAGCTTCCATGCCGACCTGGCTCACCAGGAGGAGTCGCCCAGCGCTCCGATTTCGGGGGGCGACTCGTTGGGGGACGGTGGGGAGCAGTCCCTCCCAACGCCGTCGAGCGATCCGCAGCGAGAATTCTGGCGTCAGCCCATCGCCGATTACCCCGCGCGGCGCCAAATCAGGGCAGGAATCGGCATATTAAGCCAGACGTTTCACGCGCGGAGCAATGTCGATGCCAGTTATCGGGCGGGTCACCGCCGCCAACAATCGCTGGCATGAAAACTGGCCACGTTGCGCACGTCTGTCCAGTTTGTCGGGCCTGCCAGCATTCCGGCCCCGTCTCATTCGATGCGGTCAGCCTGCCGGACGAAACGCTGTTCGCGCGTATCGCCAGGGCGCGGCGGTACGGCTGATCCGCCTGCGGGGCGCGGGATTATGCCGTCGTGCCGGACTGTGGCAGGGCTATCGCGCGCAGGGGATGAGGCGCGAGACGTTACGTCCCTGAAGATCGCTTATTTGGCCCGCGAAAATAGGTTCTTTATGCGAAACGCTAATTGAGAGCATATGGCGAACGCCAGGAATGCTGTGACGACGCCAACAGTTTCCAGCGCATGTATTGAACCTGTAAAAGGCAAAAACAGCGCCGACGCCATAGCCACGACGATAGCCACAATCATTGTGTATGCTTCTCTATCGCATAAAGCTCCGCCAATAAGGCTCGCTAATACGGGAATGGGATCGGTAAGGTGCCCAGCGGTCGCATTCAATATGGTTCCCAAAGTGATGTCCATGGCGATATCTCTAATGCTATGCGCCGCAACCTTCGTTACTTGGTTGCTGGCGAGATCCACACTCGATCTCGAATTGACGATCGCAAGCTGCGTGAAGCGGCGATGCGGTTCTGGCCCCCGAGATCCTGAATGGCCGCAAACCGAGGGCCGCCATCACGCGAAGCCAATGTTTCTTGGTTCACCTCAAATCGTTGGCGACCATGCTGCTTTTCGATTGCGCAAAAAGGGTTATTTGCGATCGAATACGAAGTTCCAGTCTATCGGGCGAAATTAGATTTCTTCTAAAGCAAATACTTAAACTCGTCTTTCCGGTGTTAATGCGCTTAAGGGATCGGGCCAGGACAATGCAGGATGCGCAAGAGCAGGATTGCGGCGCCGCTTATGCGTCAACGGCGCGGCCATTCAGTTTGCTTGTTGACACGCTGGCGCCCGACTATCGCCGCGTTCAGTCCTGACCTAATGCGTTAAAATCCAGGCGGCGCTGATAGTCAGAATTGCGGCGAGCATCCCATAATCCATCTTTCACCCTCCGCGCTGTCGGCCCTGCGCTGGTGGCTGCATGTCGTAAAGATCGAGCGGCAGCCACCCCGCAGGTTTGATGAAGCGGTGCAACAACGGCGCCAGAGAGGCCGACAGTGTGCGTCGAACGGCTTGGCCGATGCTAGCGCGAAATGCCGAACTCCCGGCACACGTCGCTCATCGCTTCGGCTTCCAGAAGACGCGCCACGAAACGCAGGCGCTCATCCATCGCCGAACACTCCTTCCACGGCATTGACGCCTCCCGCCTCAAAGCGGAAAGTGTCAACCATGTTTCCGGTTCAATCTGTCTGCTATGTCCCGGGCCGCTCACACGCATGCGCCAACGCACATGACGCCGCAGGGGGCTTCGATGCCGGATGACAATCCCACCGACGACGACATCGCCACGCTTTTGCGCAGGGTCAAAACCATCGCCCTGATCGGCGCCAGCGCCAAGCCGCAGCGGCCGAGCCATGAGGTGATGGAATACCTGCAAGGGCGGGGCTATCGCGTCATTCCGGTCAATCCCGGCCTGGCGGGGAAAATGCTGCTCGGCGAGACCGTGCGCGAAAATCTCGCCGCCATCCCTGAACCGGTCGATATGGTCGATATTTTCCGACGCTCTGAGGCGGTCGGCGGAATCGTCGATCAGGCCATCGCCATCGGCGCGAAGTCCGTGTGGATGCAGTTGGGCGTGCGCGACGAGGAGGCGGCGGCCAAGGCCCGCGCCGCGGGCCTGACCGTCGTCATGAATCGTTGTCCGAAAATTGAAATCGCCCGCTTGTGTCTCTATTGAGCGCAATCGCCGTCAGCCGGCGATATGCTTTTCGATTTCCCAGACCGGCAATTTGGTGAAGTCCTTGTCGATTTCGGCGATGATCTTGCTTTTCACGTCGAGATGCAGCGACCGGCGCAATTCCGCCAGGGTCCTGGCCGGCGCCGCGATCACCAGGGCCGGCGCGGCGCGTTCGCGCACGATCGATTCCAGCGCCGCGGCGGCGCGATGGGCGAAACGGCTCTCCTCGATCTCATGCCAATCCGTCGACTCGACGGCGCTGCGCGCGGAGGAATTCGCGCCCATGAAGGCGCGTCCTGGCTTGTCCGTACCCTGTTCACGACTGGGGGGGTTTTCGCCGGAGAGAACATCGACGGTGACCAGATTGGCGAATTTCTCATCTCCTTCATTACGGAGGAACAGGGCCTTGCGGCCGTCGCCGACAAAGACGAATGCGTCATGCGGAAGCGCGAGCTTTTTCACGGCAAAGCTCCTTATGGATTCTCCCCCGCCGATTGGCGCTATCCGCGTCAGCGGCAAGGGCGCGCGAGGAAACGCGACTCTTCGCGCCGCCCGCGCCTTACTCACCCTTGAATAGATAGGCCTCGCGGCCGCTTTTCGCCATGATGCGGGTCAAGCTGGAAGTTTAAATCTAAACTTTTCCGCGCGCCGGCGTTGGCGCGGGCGCCGGCGAGGGGGAGGCGAGCCAGGTCGCGAGGAAAATGCCGCCGAGAACGGCCAGATAGACCAGGACCTGCATGCCGGACGGCTGGTCGACATAGCCGAACAAAGTGTGCAGGACCCGGCCGGGCAGACTGTCGTCCCGCAGGATGGAGGACGTATCCCAGACCGTGCGCGACAGCGCCGTGACCAAGCCGGCCTGCTGCAGGAAAACCACGCATTGCGCCGCCATGCCCGCGGCGAGGAAGGTGATGAGCGCCGTCGTGACCGAGAAGAGATGGCGGGTCGGAATGGCGACGAGGCCGAAAAACATCGCCGCCGAAAGGGCGCAGCCGGCGGCGAGGCCGATCACGCCGCCGAGCATCATGCCGGAGACGCCGGCGCCGGAAGCGGCGACGCCATAAAGAAAGAGCACGACTTCTGAGCCTTCGCGCAGAACCGCGATGGCGACGACGATGGCGAGCGCCGCAAGGTCCTTGTCCCCTTCGGCCACGGCCCGTCCGGCGTCGCGCAACTGGGTCGCCATTTCCCGTCCGTGGCTCGCCATCCAGATATTGTGCCAGGCCAGCATGACCACGGCGAGCGCCAGAACCGAGGCGTTGAACACTTCCTGGCCGATTCCGGAAAAGGCGTTCGACAGGGCGCCGGCGAAGATCGCCAGCAGCGCCGCGCCCGCGACCCCGGCGGCGACGCCGCCTGCGACCCAAAAACCCCGGCGTGGAACGCCGCGCGTGACGGCGAGGACGATGCCGACGATCAGGCCGGCTTCGATCACTTCACGGAAGACGATGATCAGCGAACCCAGCATATTCTAAAACCTCATTTGACAATCAGATTGCCCGCGGTCGTGTCCTGATGGAAGTCGTCGTAGAAATGGTAGACGCCGGCATTGAGCGGCCGGATCCGGATGGAAATCTGGCCGCCGCCGGTCACCACCTTCTCGACTCGCAAGCTGCTGCTTTCGAATTCCGCCGGGGTCGAATCGAGGTTCTTCACCACAATGATAAGGGGTTTGTTGGCCGGCGCATGGGGCTGGGCCGGCTTGAACTTGTGGTTCTTGAGGGTCAGGCGCACCGTCGCCTGCTGCGCCGCGGCGGGCGCGGCGGCGGCGACGGCGAGGCCGAAGGCGGCGATGAAAATGGCTTTGCTCTGCATTCCCGATTCCCTTTGCTGCGCGTTCCCCTAAAACTCCCAGCCTACCTTCAGATTGGCGACTTGGCGCTCGAAATCGGTCAGATCGAGCCGTCCTGTTCCGCCCGCGGCGTGGCCCGCGACCTCCATCGACCAGGCGCCTGCAAGAAAAATTTTTGGCGTGAACTGGATGTGAAGCGTCGGCCCCAAGTAAAGAGCATAGCCGGTGAAGTCTTGAATATTGTAACTGTCATAGGCCCGGTAATATTGGATTTCGCCGCCGAGCGTGACTTTCGGCGAAACGCGATAGGCGGCCGCCGCCGTCGCGCCATAGGTCGAGGCGCGGCTCCACGCCGGGTCGCGGAGGACGCGGCCGATTTCCGGCCCGTAGATCAGATTGATGGCGCCATAGGCCCTATTGGGGATCAATTCCGTGTCCACGGCGAGCACGGTTTCCAGGCTGAAAGTCTCCGTTTGCTGGCCGCTCGTTCCGTCGACGCGCTCCCATTCCGGCTGAACCGAGATCGACACGCCGAAAGGATCGCCGGGACCGCGCCCGATGATCAGGTATTTGGGCTTGAAAGACAGGCCGGAGAAGTTCGTCCCATCGTAATTTTTGAGGCCGGGAACCCCGTTGATCTGCTGCGAAAGAAAGTGGACGCTCGCCTCATAGGTCCAGAATTGCGACGGCGTCTGCTCCCACTCGAATTCCTGCTCGAATGCATTGTACTGGCCGCCGCGCCTGACGAAGGCGGCGGTGGTCTCGACCTCCAGCTCCCTTTCGCCTTCCGCGCCAATGTCGGTCCCGTTGGTGAAGCCGAAAATATACTTGGTTTCGAGGTCGTAATAGTGATCGGCCGGCGCCTCCTGGGCGCGCGCGGCGAAAGGCGCGGCCAGCAGGACCGCCAACGCCGGCAGGGCGAGGAATAGGCGGCGAGGGGCGGGTTCAGTCATTTCGATCCGGTTTCAATTGCAGGCGCGTGGTTTGGTATCCCGCAGCCGGATCGGCTGGCAAACTTTATGCGCCTCTTTAGAAATATTCAAAACTGATCGCCGACTGCCGGGGGGAGCCGGGCGACGGGCTCTTGTCGTTGAGGCGCAGGTCGGAAGCGAGCAGTTCCGCGGCGCCGAGCTCGGCGATCATGCGGCCGCGCGCGTCATAGACGCTGGCGTAGTCGACTTCGTCGATCCTGCCGATGGCGCGCAAGGCGTCGCGTACGCCCTGGGGATCGTGAGCGGCCGTCGCGCGCGCGGCGGCGGCGGCGATGACCTGGGCCACCGCGGAAAGCGTGGTCTCTTTCTGGGCGGCGTAGCGCTGCGCCTCCTGAATCAGGGCATAGCCGGCGAAAAGCGTCTGGGCGCAGAAAATCGCCGCGCCGATCAGGGCGAGCAGTTTGAGCTTGATGGTCCAAAAGGGCCTGGCCGTCATGGGCTTCGTTTCGACCCTTCCGGGCGTGAGACCGCCATTATGGCGGACGACCGTTAAACGAAGCGTTTCTCCGGTAAGCTTCTGGCAGACAAGCCTTTTTCAGATCACGCCTTTGGCGCCGAGCGCCGCGCCGGGCGGAAGGGGCGGCTGCTGGGTCGCGTATTGCTTGTAGAGAAGGTCGATTTCGGCGGCCGGGACCGGCCGCGAGAACAGGAAGCCTTGCAGATAATGGCAGCCGGCCGCGCGGAGAAATTTCTGCTGTTCCGGGGTTTCCACCCCCTCGGCGGTGATCTTCAAACCGATTGCCCGCGCCAAGGCGACCAGGGCGTGGACGATGGCCGCGCTGCGCGCCGAGCCGATGTCGTCGACGAAACTCTTGTCGACCTTCAGTTTGTCGAGGGGCAGGCGGCGGAGATAGGAGAGCGAGGAATAGCCGGTGCCGAAATCGTCGAGCGCGATGCGGACGCCAAACGCGCGCAGGGCGCGCAGCGAGGATTCGGCCCGATCGGGATCGTCGAAAAAAGCGGTCTCGACGATTTCCAGCTCGACTTGGTCGAACGGGATGCCTGCCGCGCGAATGGCGGCGGCGACTTCATCGACGAAATGCGGCCGGCGGAATTGCAGCGGCGAGACATTGACGCCGATCCCCAGACCCGGCCAGCGGCGCGCGTCCCTGCAGGCCTGCCGCAGCGCCCAATCGCCAAGCGGCTCGATCAGGCCGGTCCGATCGGCCAGCATGATGAAATTCTCCGGCCCGAGAAGCCCGTGATCCGGATGCTCCCAGCGCGTCAAAGCCTCGACCGCGGCGAGAGTCTTGCCGTCGGCGGTCATTTGCGGCTGGTAGAGCAGCACCAGCTCCCCCGCCGGTATGGCGGCCTCGAGTTCGGCTTGCGTCGGCGTGACTTTCCGCTTGGCCATGTCTTGCTCTTTTCTGGCGGCTGACCTCCAAGCGGCCGACCGATTGACATCATAACCGATTCTACTTGGTTGACATTAAGCCAAATCGTCTTGCCGACGCGGATCCCGGCCTTTTTCGCACGCGTCCTTCGTGTTAGATCTTCGACTGTAACGACGGGTTTCGGAAGCAGCCCATGTGCCTTGGCGTGCCGATGGTGGTGGTTGAAAGCGACGACTTTTCGGCGCTTTGCGCGCGCGGCGACGAGAAGCGCCGCGTGTCGCTGATGCTGGTCGGCCCGCAGCCGCCCGGAACGCGCCTGCTCGTCCACATCGATTCGGCCCTGCGCACGCTCGACGAGGATGAGGCGCGGCTGATCGACGAAGCCCTGCGGGGCCTGGAGGCGGCCCTGCGCGGCGAGGATTTCGACAGCCATTTCGCGGATCTGATCGGCCGCGAACCGCAATTGCCCGACCATTTGCGCTAGACCATGCGCATTCTTCTGCTCTGCCATTCCTTCAACAGCCTGACGCAAAGACTCTTTGTCGAATTGCGCCAGCGCGGCGAAGAAGTGAGCGTCGAATACGACATTTCCGATGAAATTTTACGTGACGCGGTCGCGCTTTTTGGCCCGGACCTCATTCTCGCGCCTTTTCTCAAGCGCGCCATTCCGCCGGACGTGCTGGAAAAGACGCTCTGCCTGATCGTCCATCCCGGCCCCCCCGGCGATCGCGGCCCCTCGGCCTTGGACTGGGCCATTCTCGAAGGGCGGGAAAAATGGGGCGTCAGCCTGATCGAGGCGGCGGTCGAGCTCGACGCCGGCCCCGTCTGGGCGAGCCGCGCATTTTCCATGCGCGCCGCGACCAAATCGAGCCTCTACCGCCATGAGGTGACCAGCGCCGCCGTCGCCTGCGTTCTGGAGGTTTTGGACAAATGGCGCTCGGGCGCGCGCCCGCCGGCGCCGGACAAAATCCTGCCGATGCGGCCCTTGTGCAAGCGCGCCGACCGGGGCGTCGATTTCGCCGCCGACGGCGTCGCCGACATTTTGCGCAAGATCCGCTCGGCCGACGGCTCTCCCGGCGCGCCGGCGCAGATTTGCGGGCGGGAATTCCTTTGTTACGACGCGCATCCCGCGCCCGGTCTCGCCGGTGAAGCCGGCGCCTTGCTGGCGCGATGCGGCAAGGCCGTTGCGGTCGCGGCGCGCGACGGCGCATTCTGGATCGGCCATTTGCGCCCGCTGGCGGCCGGCTCGCTGAAACTGCCCGCGACTCATGTTTTGGCTGAGGCGGCGGCCGCGCTGCCCGAAGCGGAAGGCTACCCGGGCGTCGTCAGCGAACAGAGCGGCGATGCGCTCTTCATCCGCTTTCCCTTCTACAATGGCGCCATGGGCGTCGAGGACTGCCGCGCCCTGGAGGCGGCGATCGTCGCCGCGCGAAAAAGCCCGGCGCGCATCATCGTGCTGACGGGGGGACCCGATTATTGGTCGAACGGTCTCCATCTCGGCCTGATCGAGGCGGCGGCGAGTCCGGCCGACGAATCCTGGCGCAATATCGAGGCGATGGACGATTGCGTGCGGGCGCTGCTCGATCTCGACGACCGGCTGGTGGTTTCGGTCATGCGCGGCAACGCCGGGGCCGGCGGGGTTTTTCTCGGCCTCGCCGCCGACCTGGTCTTTGTCCGCGACGGGGTCGTGCTCAATCCGCATTACAAGGACATGGGCAATCTCTATGGCTCGGAATATTGGACCTATCTGCTGCCCCGCCGCGTCGGCGTGGAATTCGCCCAAAAAATCACGCAAGGGCGCCTGCCGATGGGCGCGGCCGAAGCCCTGCGCTTAAAACTCGCCGACGAAATCCTGCCCGAGGAGCCGGCGCGGGCGGACGAGGTTTTGCGCGGGAAAATAAAGGCGCTCGCCGTTTCGCCCGTTCTGGCGGAGAAAATCAAGGCGAAGCAGGCGGCGCGGGCGCGCGACGAGGCGGAAAAGCCGTTGGAAAAATACCGCGCCGAGGAGTTGGACAGGATGCGGCGCAATTTCTGGGGTTTCGACCCGAGCTATCATGTCGCCCGGCATAATTTCATCAAAAAGGTGGTGAAGTCGCGCACGCCGCTGCATCTCGCCGTTCATCGTTCGCTGGCGTCGCGGGGCGGGAGGTGAAATCCGCGACTTGCGGCGCGGAAGACTTTCGGTTTTGATCGGGCCATGACTCGCCAAGCTTCAGCCGCGCCGTCGGGAGCCGTGACTTGAACCTTCTCGCGCTGGCCGCCGAGCCGCAAGCCTGGGCGAGCCTGCTGACGCTGACGGCCCTCGAAATCGTGCTCGGCATCGACAACCTTGTCTTTGTCGCCGTCGCCATCTCCAGTCTGCCGCACGACAAGCGCAAGCGCGCTGGCCGCTTGGGTCTCGGCCTCGCCGTTGTGCTGCGCCTCGGCCTGCTGTCCGGCATGTTCTGGCTGACTCGGCTCACCACGCCGCTTTTCACCCTCTATGGTCACGAAATTTCGTTGCGCGACGCCATTCTGGTGCTGGGCGGCTTCTTCCTTCTCTATAAGGCGACGGAAGAAATTCACGGCGAGATCGATCCCGGCGAGGAAGAGGCGCCGAGGGTCAAGACTTTTTCCTATACGAAGGCGATTGTTCAGATCGCGCTTCTCGACATCGTCTTTTCCTTCGACAGCGTGCTGACCGCGCTCGGCATGGCCGACGAACTGGCGATCATGATCCTCGCCATGCTGATCGCCGTCGGCATGATGATCTGGTCGGCCGCGCCGCTCGGCCGCTTCATCAAGGACCATCCGAGCGTCAAAATGCTGGCTTTGGGTTTTCTGCTGCTCATCGGCATGAGCCTGATCGCCGACGGTTTCGGCCAGCCGATTCCGAAAGGCTTCCTCTATGCGGCGATCAGCTTTTCGCTTTTCGTCGAGGGCCTGAACCAGTGGGCGCGCCGGAACCGCGGGAAGCGGGAGCGGGAATCGCCCTGATATGCCCCAAAGTCACGCAAAAGCCACGCCAAAAAAGCCTTGGCGCGGCGCGCCGCCTTGTTTATAAGGGGCGTATGAGGGCGCGTGGCCGAAAGGTCCCGCGCCGCCTTTCTTTTCGCAACCCGTCGCCAGGCGAAGACGCGGCGGACGATTCGGGACCGATTATGGCCAATCCGTTCAAATTCCTGCAGGACGTGCGCGCCGAGACCAGCAAGGTCACCTGGCCGACGCGGCGCGAGACCCTGATCACCACCGCGCTCGTCATCGTGATGGTGTTCCTGACGGCTATGTACTTCCTCACGGTGGACCAGATCATCCGTTACGGCGTCGGCCTCATCCTCGGCATCGGCCATTAACCCCCTGGCGCAGCCAAAATTTCGTGGAAAAATTCATGACCAAGCGCTGGTATATCGTCCACGCCTATTCCAATTTCGAGAAGAAGGTCGCCGACGCGATCCGCGAGGGCGCGGCCCATCGCGGCCTTACCGACAATTTCGATGAAATCCTGGTGCCGACCGAAAAGGTGGTGGAGGTGCGGCGCGGCCGCAAATTCGACACCGAGCGCAAATTCTTCCCCGGCTATGTGCTGGTGAAATGCGATCTCACCGACGACGTCTACCACCTCATCAAGAACACGCCGAAGGTCACCGGCTTTCTTGGCTCCGACAACAAGCCCACGCCGATCCCGGAACATGAGGCCGAGCGGATCAAGGGCCAGGTGGCGGAGGGCGTGGAGCGCCCCAAAACTTCGATTTCCTTCGAGATCGGCGAAAAGGTGCGTGTCAACGACGGCCCCTTCGCTTCTTTCGAGGGCCTTGTCGAGGAAGTGGACGAAAGCCGCTCGCGCGTAAAAGTGGCGGTGTCGATTTTTGGCCGCGCCACCCCCGTCGAACTGGAATATGGCCAAGTCGACAAGCTGAGCTGAGCCGACAAGCTGAGTTGAGCGGACAAGCCTGTTCCATCGCCGGGGAACACCCCTCGCCCGGCGAATACGCCATAGTCACCCCGATCCGGGGGCGTTCCGGCGGAACGCTTTCGGGTCGGGGATTTTTTTGCGCGCGATCCGATCCGAAACCGGTTTTGGGCGTTTGGGGATATGCGCCCGAGCGCGCCCAAGAGCGCCCGGGAAGGAGGAAGCTATGAGCGGCAAGAACATTCTGATGATCGTCGGCGATTTCTCCGAAGATTACGAGGTCATGGTTCCGTTTCAGACCCTGATGGCGGTGGGCCATCGGGTCCACGCGGTCTGCCCGGATAAGAAAGCCGGCGATACGATCGCGACCTCGGTCCATGATTTCGAGGGCCAGCAGACCTACAGCGAAAAGCGCGGGCACAATTTCACCCTCAACGCCACTTTCGCCGACGTCAAACTGGACAATTACGATGCGCTGGTTCTGCCCGGCGGACGCGCGCCGGAATATTTGCGTCTCGACAAACACGTTCTGGAAATGGTGCGTCATTTCTTCAGGGCGCAAAAACCCGTCGCCGCCATTTGCCATGGCGCGCAAATCCTGACGACGGCCGGTGTGATCGGCGGTCGCACCGTCTCCGCCTATCCGGCCTGCCGGCCGGAACTGGAAGCGGTCGGCGCGATCTTTGCCGATATTCCGATCGACGCCGCCATCACAGACGGCAATCTGGTTTCGGCCCCGGCCTGGCCCGCCAATCCGGCCTGGCTGGCGCAATTCCTGACACTCGTCGGCGCCTCGATCGGCAAATCGGAAATCAAGGCGGCGGCGTAAGCTTAGCCATCCCCAGATGCGGAGTGCGGGTTTGCAAAGCCCGCGCTCATTTTGCGGCGCCGGGGAGGGCGCCGCCCGACGCGATGGCGTCGCGAGAAACTCAGAAGAAACAAGTCGGTTTACAAGGACTTGCGCATCGAGCCCGGCGACAAGAGCGTGTCCCGCAAAAGTGGACGTCGGTTTTGCGAAAAAGACACGTGTTTTCAATAAGCCTAGTGTCGTTCCTGCTTCAGGTGAAGCGGGGAAGGCTCCAGGTCCCAGTTCGTCGCGCCGGCGGCCATGCTCAAGGCCTTTTCGTCGGAAATATAGGCCTCAAGTTTGGCGCGCGAAGGAATGGTTACGCCGCCGTATTTCATTTCGATCAGGCCCTTGTCGGCAAGGCCGCGCAGCAGGCGGCTGACCTTCTGCCGAGAGCCGAAGCCGAACTGGCTGATATGGGTCTGGGTGACGGCCGCAGGCTTGCCCTCTTCGGTGATGCCGCAAGCTTTGGAAGAGGCGAGCAGGAGCAGATAGACGAGGCGCTTTTCCGGGCCATAGGCGGCGAAGGACAAGAGCAGACCGGTAAGGAAGCGCGTCCATTCGCCGACATGTTCGAGCACGGCCCGTAAGGATTCGGCGTTGCCGTTGACCGCCCTTTGCACGTCGCGGCAGGGAAAGGCGACGTAGGTCGCCCCATGCGAACTCCAAAGATCGTGCACCAGCGGTTGACAGCCGAAACAGCCGAGCCAGGTCGCCCAGCGGCCCTCGAACATGGGCATGGAAGAATATCCGCCATCCTCCGTGGAAAGAACGAGATCAATGCTGCCGCTGACGATATAGCGGATGCGGTCCGGCGCTTCGCCGCGCATGGTGAGGAGGGTCGGTTCGCTGTAGCGTTCGATGCGGGCCTTGCCGCAAAGCTCGCGCAACTGCGCCGCGCCCAAAGGGGCGAAAACGGCGCAGGATTTCAATAAGGCGAGAACGTCGGGGGTCTTTTTGTTCATTTTGACGCCGCTGGATTCATTTCGCGCGCCGGAGGCGCCTCCGGCAACGCTGAATTGTGATCCACGTAACATTTTGCCCTTTAATTCTATCATAAATTGTATCATTGGGGCAAAGTGTTAACCCGCCACCGCTGTGGTCGACGGGCGCGCCGGCATGGCCGACTCTTGGTTCCGAAAAGCTGACCGACTTTCCGGACAAGGGTTTGCGTTAAGACAAGGACATATCTGATCGCGTCTGATTAGTGAATCCCGAACGCGCTGTAAGCGACTGTTTCGAGAGTTAAAACTTATGCAGGATGGGGCGGCCGAGGGTCCCGATGAGGGGGACGAAGCGAGACTTCTGTTGGAAACCGTGATCGCCGCCCATTATCTGGCGCTGCAAATGCGCCTTCTGGCTCGCAATCCGGCGTTTTCCGGACGCGAGGCGACAGAATTCCTCGCCGCCGCCTTGACCGAATGGGCGCGCCTGGCCGAGGCGGACTGGGAGAGGACATCCGGCTTAATCCCTGCCGCGGCGGAGCTTATGTCAAATCGGGCCTGCGACAATTAGTCTCAGCCGGGCCGTCATCGTTCTTCGATGAGTATCGCACGGAAATCGTTGACATTTGTCAGCGTCGGTCCGGTCACGAGGCTGTCGCCGAGGGCGCGGAAAAAGCTGTGGGCGTCGTTGTCGTCGAGGGCGGCGCGCGGGTCGATCGCCAGCGCCCGGGCGCGCGCCAGCGTGTCCGGCGTCACGACAGCCCCGGCGATTTCCTCCGTCCCGTCCATGCCGTCGGTGTCGCCCGCGAGCGCGCGGATGAGCGCCTCGCCAGCGAGCGCCAGGGCGAGCGACAGCAGGAATTCGACATTGCGGCCGCCGCGCCCTTGGCCCCGCACCGTCACCGTGGTCTCCCCACCGGAAAGCAGGACGCAGGGCGGCTCGAAAGGCTCGCCGCGCGACGCCGCTTGAAGGGCGATGGCCGCGAAAACCTTGCCGACCTCGCGCGCTTCGCCTTCGATGCGATCGCTCAAAATACGCGCCGCATAGCCCGCGCGGCGGGCGACTTGCGCCGCCGCCTCCAGGGCCATTTGCGGCGTGGCGACGAGTTTGAATTCCGCCCGCGCCAGGCGTTTGTCGCTCGGCTTGACGCTTTCGCCGGCGCCGCTTTCAAGCAGCGTTTTCACGCTATCGGGAATGGCGACCGAATAGCGCGCCAGAATTGCCAAAGCGTCGGCGCAGGTCGTCGGATCGGCGACGGTCGGGCCGGAGGCGATGTCGAGCGGATCGTCGCCGGGAACGTCGGAAATGGCCAGGGTGACGAGGCGCGCGGGGGCGCAGAGCGCGCCGAGCCTGCCGCCTTTCACCGCCGACAGATGCCGGCGCACGCAATTGATTTCGGCGATGGGAGCGCCGCTCTTGAGGAGAGCGGCGGAAGCGGCCTGCTTGTCAGCCAGCGTCAGGCCGGGCGCCGGGGCCGCCAGCAAGGCGGAGCCGCCGCCGGAAATCAGCGCGACCACCAGATCGTCGGCGCTCAGGCCCTTGACCGAGGCGGCGATTTTTTGCGCGGCGGCGAAGCTCGCCGCATCGGGCAGCGGATGGGCTGCTTCAAGAATTTCGATTCTTTCGCAGGCGACGGCATGGCCATAGCGGGTGACGACGGCGCCGCTCAAGGGACCGTTCCAATGGTCCTCGAAAGCGCGGGCCATGGCGGCGGAGGCCTTGCCTGCGCCGATGACGATCGTCCGGCCCTCAGGATGCGGCGGAAGATGCGGCGGCACGCAGGTCGCCGGCTGCGCGGAGGCGATCGCCGCCTCGAACATTTCTCTGAGCAGCCGCCTCTTCTCCATGGCGTTCCGCCTTTCCAAGCCTTCCGGCGCAGAGGCCTATTGGGCGGCTTCAGCGCAAAAGGCTCAACCGTTCGCGAACCTTGCCGTCGTCCAGAAGGCGCGCGGCGTCGCCGTCGAGTCGATGGCGCCAGTTGGGCTTTTCCACGGTCGTGCCGGGAACGTTGGGCTGGACCTCGCTCGCCAGAATGTCCTCGACCGCGACGATTTTGACCGCGCAGGGCGTTCTGGCGACATAGCTGATCGCCGCATCGACGGCGGGCCAGGCGTCCCAGTCCGACGGCTGATCGCCGTGGACGACGCCGGCGTCGCGGCAGGATCGCCAGAATGCTCGGCGATCGCGCGCCCGCTCCTGCTGCTTCTCCGCCTCGTCCGGCCCGGCTTCGATATCGGCGCCTTTCCACCAGCCGGCGGTGGCGATCATGTCGTGGGTGGTGGTCAAGGCGGCGGCCTCATGCGACCAGAAATGCGGTGGGACGAAGCCGCTGTCGTTGCGCTCGAAACGCAGCGCCCTCATGCCGTATATGCCCTGGCTGCCGAGGAATTCGCGATAGCCCCAGGGCAGGGTGCCGAGGTCCTCGCCGATGATCATGGCGCGATGCCGCCAGGATTCGAGCGCGATCAGGCGGTAGAGATCGTCCTGGGGAAAATCGACATAGGCGCCTTCCAGCGCGCCGCGCCCTTCCGGGATCAGCCACAGGCGGCTCATGCCCATGACATGGTCGATGCGCAGCCCGCCGGTATGGCGCAAGGCGGCGCGCAGGGTCTCGATGAAGGCGAAATAGCCGGACGCGCGCAGGCCGCGCGGCGAAAAAGCGGCAAGTCCCCAGTTCTGGCCCTCGGCGGCGTAATAATCGGGCGGGGCGCCAATGGATAGGGAGGTCAGAAGATCGCCGGGGCGCGACCAGGCGTGGCTGCCGTCGGCGTCGGTCCCGATGGCGAGATCGGCGATGAGCCCGACCTTCATGCCGGCGTCGCGGCAGGATTTTTGGGCGGCGGCGATGGATTTTGTCGTCAGCCATTGCAGAAAAATCTGGAAATCGATTTCTTGCGCGTTCTTTTCGGCAAAAGCCCGAACCTGGGCGGTCGCGGGGTCGCGCAAAGCCGCCGGCCAGTCGCGCCAGCGCCAGAGTTTTTGCCGCCGCCATAGCTCTTGATGCAAGAGTTCAAAGATGGCGTGATCGATAAGCGGGCGCGAAGCTTCCTCGCGGAAGGTGGCATATTCGGCCGCCTGCGGCGCGCCGCCCAGGAGATCGAAGACGGCGCGCAGATATTTCAGCTTTACGGGGGCCGCCGCCCGCCAGTCGATCAGTTTGCTTTCCGACAGGCGCGCCATTTCCGAGGCGACGCCGGATTTGTCCACGGCCTGGCCAACGATTTCCGCCGCTAGGACCAAAGAGGGATCGGCATAGAGCGGGTTATAGAACAGCCGGGTCGAGGGCGAATAGGGACTGTAGCGGCTGGGATCGGCGCCGAAGAGCGCATGGAATGGGCTGACCGCCAGAAGATCGGCGCCTTGCGCCCCCGCCGCGCGGCCGAGCGCCGCGACGCCGCCGAAATTGCCGATTCCGCCATCGTCGCGGCTGCGCAGGGAGTAGATTTGCGCCGCAAGGCCGAAACCCGACCCGCCCTTGATTTCGGCGAAGGTCAGGCAACGCGGCGGCGCGACGCCAATTGTGAGATCGCCCCCGGGCAGATGGATTTTGTGATAGCCGGGCTGGTCGAAGGCGGGGAGGGCGCCGTCCTCGCGCAGCGCGACGGCGCGACTTTCGCCGCTTTCCAACGTCGCTTCGATCTTTTGCGGGGCCGGCCGGGGCAGGCGGACGCTTTCGCCGACGCGCGCCGTGATTAAGGGCGCCTTGGCGGCCTCGCCGTCTTCGGCGCGCGCCAGCGATTCTTTCATATCGGCGGCGCTTCCCGCAGGAAAGCCGAGCGCCGCGAGGATTTCACGCAAAGAGTCGGGCGCGACGACGCGTTCCTGGCCCGCCTGGTCGCGCCAATGCGTCGCCACGCCGGCTCTTCCCGCAAGTTGACGCAGGTCGTCGTCGTCCATGCCTGATTCCGTTTTCGATTTCCGCCGAAGGCGGCGGAGCATGTCACAAATTTCCCTGCCGGTCAGCCGCGCTTGTTCCGCGGGCGGGATGCGTTTAGCTTGCACGCAAGACGGGAGGGCCGATGTCCTATTCTGGCCTCAGCGGCGGCGAGAATTTCGTCTTCGACGATCTGAAAAGCCTGATGGCGGCGGCCTCGCCCCCGCGCTCCGGCGACGAACTCGCTGGCATAGCTGCGGCAAGCGACAGCGCGCGCGTCGCGGCGCGAAAAATTCTTGCCGATCTGCCGCTCAAAACTTTTTTGCAAGAGGCGCTCATTCCTTATGAAAAGGATGAGATAACGCGACTAATTATTGATAATCACGATAAAAAATCGTTTTGGCATGTCGCGGCGATGACGGTCGGCGAGCTGCGCGACCATCTTCTCTCTTACGAGGTCGACGCGCCCCAGCTGGCGGCGCTGGCGCAGGGCCTGACGCCGGAAATGGCCGCCGCCGTCAGCAAATTGATGCGCAACCAGGACCTGATCGCCGTGGCGCGCAAATGCCGCAACGTTTCCGCCTTCCGCAACACGATCGGGCTGGAAGGCCGGCTTTCCACCCGCCTGCAGCCCAATCATCCCGCCGACGATCCGGAAGGGGTGGCGGCGGCGGTTCTCGACGGCCTGGCGCTCGGGGCGGGCGACGCGGTGATCGGCGTCAATCCGGCCTCCGACAATGTGCAGAACGCTTATCTCCTCACGCAAATGCTGGACGAAATCCGCCAGCGCTATGAAATCCCGACGCAATGCTGCGTGCTGTCGCATGTGACCAATACGCTCGATCTGATGGCGCGCGGCGCGCCGGTCGATCTCGTCTTCCAGTCGGTCGCCGGCAGCGAGGCGGCCAATCGCGGTTTTGGGGTCGATCTGGCCCTGCTCGACGAGGCCTATGCCGCCGCATTGGAGATGAAGCGCGGGACGGTCGGCCGCAACGTCATGTATTTCGAGACCGGCCAGGGGTCGGCTTTATCGGCCGACGCTCACCACGGCGTCGATCAGCAGACCATGGAGGCGCGGGCCTATGGCGTGGCGCGGCGCTACAAGCCGCTGCTGGTCAATACGGTCGTCGGCTTCATCGGCCCGGAATATCTTTACGACGGCAAGCAGATCATCCGCGCCGCGCTGGAGGACCTGTTTTGCGGCAAGCTCCTCGGCCTGCCCATGGGCTGCGACGCCTGCTACACCAATCACGCGGAAGCCGATTCCGACGATATGGACAATCTCATGGTGCTGCTGGCGGCGGCAAATTGCGCCTTTCTCATCACCGTGCCGGGGGCGGACGACATCATGCTCAATTACCAGAGCCTGTCCTTCCACGACGCTTTGGTGCTGCGCACGCTTTTCGATCTGCGGGCGGCGCCGGAATTCGATGATTGGCTGGCGCGCATGAACCTGCTCGACAAAAAACGCCGTCTCGTCGATGTGAGCCGCTCCGGCCTCGGCCTTTTGGGGAGGCAGGCGTGAGCGACCAGAAAATCGCGCCGCCCGACCCGTATGCGCTGCTGCGGGCCAAGACGCCGGCGCGCATCGGCCTCGGCCGCAGCGGCGATTCCCTGCCGACAAAGGCGCTGCTGGATTTCCAGCTCGCTCACGCCCGCGCCCGCGACGCCGTACATGGCGCGCTCGATGTCGAGGCTCTGGCCAAAGCTCTGGCGCCTTTGCAAAGCGTCGTCGTGCGCTCCGAGGTCGGCGATTCGGCCGTCTATCTGCGCCGACCGGACCTCGGCCGCCGGCTCGACGCCGAGTCTTCGAAAAAACTCGCGCCTCTTGCCGGCGACTTCGACCTCGTTTTCGTCGTCGCCGATGGTCTTTCCGCCGCTGCGGTCCAGGCCCAGGCGGCGCCGCTGATCGCGGCCACCATGCCGCTTCTCGCCGGAATGGAAATCGCGCCTGTCGTCGTCGCCCGCTTCGGCCGGGTGGCGCTCGGCGACGAGATCGGCGCGCTCATCGGCGCAAAACTTTGCGCGATGCTGATCGGCGAGCGGCCCGGCCTCACCGTCGCCGAAAGCCTCGGCGTCTATATGACCTACGATCCGCGTCCGGGCCGGCGCGATTCCGAGCGCAATTGCATCTCCAATATTCATGCCCAGGGCGGTCTCACCATCGAACAGGCGGCGGCCAAACTCGCCTGGCTGGCGCGCGAGGCTCTGCGCCGCGGGCTGACCGGGGTGGAGTTGAAGGAAAACGCTGAGCCTCAGGCCGTAGCGGAGGACTTGAGCCTTTCGATCAGCCAGCGTCCTGCGGGGCCGGGGGGCGAGGCGGCGCGATAGGCGGCGGACATGGGGAGGGCGAGGCCGGAAGCCGGGTAACCTTGAACCTCCAGCCTTTTCAGCCGCCCTTCGGCGAGGTCGCGTTCGACCGCATGCAGCGGCATGGAGCCCCAGCCGAGGCCGTTGAGCAGAAATGCGTGTTTGGCGAAGAGATCGGCGAGCCGCCAGGTCGCGGGCGAGATCACGCTATATTCCTGCCCGGCGGAATTCTGCGACCTTTCCGTCAGCACCAGCTGGACGTGCTTTTCCAACTCTGCGCGCCCGATCGCGCCTTCGATCGTAGCCAAGGGATGGCTGGGCGCCGCGACCATTATGGCGACGATGCCGGCGAGATATTCGGCGGTGAGGCTGGCGGGCAGCGGCGTCGGACCGCCGACCACGGCGAAGCTGGCGCTTCCGTCCAGAACCGGCTGCAGGGCGCCGCCGAGAACCTCATTGTAAAGGCGCAAGGGCGTGGTTGGGAATTCGGCGCGAAATTCCTTGGCCGCCTCGGTTATGATTTCGAACGGGAAATAGACGTCGACGACGACGCAAAGCTCCGGCTCGAGGCCGCGCGCCATGCCGCGGGCGCGGGACGCAAGCGCGTCCGCCGCCTTGCCGAGGGCGCGCGCCTCCCGCAGAAGCTGGGCGCCGGCGGGGGTGAGCTTGGGCGAGCGGCCGGAACGGTCGAACAATTCGACGCCGACGCGTTCCTCCAGCCGGCGGATGAGATCGCTGACCGCCGATTGCGCCCGCCCCATTTTGCGGGCCGCGGCGGAAAAGCTGCCTTCTTCGGCGGCGGTGACGAAAAGGCGGATCTGTTCGAGGGAAAAGCCGTCGCGCATCATGAC
>CAYRNB010000001.1:0-28643 GCA_964425315.1 uncultured Rhodoblastus sp. | reverse complement strand
CGGCGGTGACGAAAAGGCGGATCTGTTCGAGGGAAAAGCCGTCGCGCATCATGACATATCTGAATGAGAGATAGATTGTATCAAAAAATAACGTCTAGACGGATAGCCGGCAAGCCCGCATCTATAGAAGGCGCCCGATGGGGCGAAGCAGATTTCCCCGGCGGCGTCGCCGTAGCATCTTGTGAGACCGGTTCTCGTTGACGAGAACCGGTTGGGAGCGAATGCGACGCCGAGCTGACGCGAGGGATTCGTTGATCGCGACGAGTCGCGATCAACGAGAAAAGGTATGAGGATAGAAAATGAAAAAGTCGCTTTTCGCCGGCGCCCTTGGCGCGCTGCTCCTTTTTTCCGCCGCCGCCTCGGCCGAAACGGCGATCAAGGCCGGAACCTACAAGGTCGAGCCCAGGCACAGCCAGATCGTCTTTTCCGTGTCGCATTTCGGCCTGTCGCATTTTGACGGCATGGTCGCCGGCGCTTCCGGCGTCCTGATCCTCGATCCCGCCCATCCGTCCGCGTCCAAGCTGGACGTGTCGGCAGCGACGGCGACGATTTACACGCCCGTCGCCGCGCTCACCCATGAGCTGAAGGGCGCCGAATGGCTCGACGCCGTCAAATATCCCAAAGCGACATTCGTCTCGACCAAAGTGACCCGGACCGGCCCCGAGGCCGCGACCATCGAGGGCGAATTGACCCTGCGTGGCGTCACAAAGCCTCTGACGCTGAAGGCGCATTTCGTCGGTGCCGGGGTCAATCCGATCGACAAGGCCTATACGGTCGGTTTTGTCGGCTATGGCGTCATCAAGCGCACTGAATTCGGCGTGAGCAAATATGCGCCCGCGATCGGCGACAAGGTGCATGTGACCATCAACGCCGCCTTCGAACTGCGGAAGTGAACCGATGTCGCCGGCGCCGCAACGCTATCATTTCATCGCCGTCAGCCTGCACTGGCTCATGGCTCTCGGCATCTTCGCCCTGATCGGCGTCGGCCTGGCGATGAAATGGGCGCCTCTGCCCAAGCACCTGGTCTTCGAGCTCTTTCAACTGCACAAGTCGATCGGCGTGACCATCCTGCTGCTGGCGGTTCTGCGGCTCGCCTGGCGACTGATCCATGCGCCGCCGCCGCTGCCGCCGGCCATGCCGGCCCGCGAGCGGCGCGCGGCCCGCGCCGGCCATTTCGTCCTCTACGCGCTGATGCTTTTCATGCCCTTGTGCGGCTGGGCTTATGTTTCGGCGTCGCCGTTCAATGTTCCGACCGTGCTTTACGGCGTCCTTCCCTGGCCGCATATCGCCTGGCTCGCCGATTTCCATGACAAGAAGCCGGTCGCGGACTTTTTCAAGCGCCTGCACGATGTCGGGGCTTTCGTCTTTATCGTTGCGATCCTCGGCCATGTTGGCGCGGCCCTGCGTCATGCGATCAAGGGCGACGTTCCCCTGTGGCGCATGGCTTTGCGCGGCGCGGCGAGGCCGAATTCATGATCGTCCTTCGCATCGCCTTGGTCGCCGCCGCGCTTTTCGCCGCGTCCGCCGCGCGCGCGGAAAAGTGGAAGATCGATCCGGCGCAAAGCAGCCTGACTTTTGCCGGAACCCAGGCGGGCGAGAAATTCACCGGCAAATTCTCGCGCTTTTCCGCCGCCATTTCCCTCGATCCGCAAAATCTTGCCGCCGCCCATATCGAAGTCACAGTGGACGTCGCCAGCGCCGTCACCGGCGACAGGCAGCGCGACGAAGCCCTGCCGGGCAAGGACTGGTTCGACGTGAAGAAATTTCCGCAGGCGCGCTTCGTGTCGAAGGAGGTGCGAAGGGCCGGCGATTCCTACGAGGCGGATGGCGATCTGACCTTGCGCGGCGTGACCAAGCCGGTCCGGCTGAAATTCACTTTGCGGATCGAGGGGAATCGCGCCGAGGCGAAGGGCCATGCGCAGTTGATGCGCGAGGATTTCGGGGTCGGGAAGGGCGAATGGAACAGCGACCAGTGGGTCGCGTTCGAGGTTGGGGTCGATTTCGACCTGAAGGCGGTGCGGGCGCCTTGAGCGTCAGGAAAGGCCGCCGATGTGCTTTTGCGCGTAAAGCGGCAGGCCGACCTGCTTGATCAGTTCAAGCTGGGTCTCGAGGAAGTCGATATGCTCTTCCTCGTCATGCGCTAGTTCCTCGAACAGGTTCTGCGATACGCGATCGTTGATCGACAGGCAATAGGCGGCCGCTTCGAGATAAAGCGCGCGGGCGGCCATTTCCGAGGCGAGGTCGACCTGGATGATTTCCTGCACGGTCTCGCCGATGGTGAGAGCGTTCAGCTCCTGCATATTGGGAAAACCTTCGAGAAACAGGATGCGCGCGGTGAACTTGTCCGCGTGGGTCATTTCCTCGATCGATTCCTCGCGCCATTTCTTGGCGAGTTCCTTGTAGCCCCAATTGTCGAGAATGCGGTAATGCAGCCAATATTGGTTGATGGCGGTCAGTTCGCTGCGCAGGCCCTTGTTGAGATATTCAATGACTTTGTCGTCGCCGCGCATAAAGCGTCTCCAATATGACTAAAGGCAGGGAATGGAACGGCGGCGGCGCGAAATTGTTCCGCTTCCGCCTGGAAAATCATTCGGCGGCGGCGAGTTCGGGCGGCGGGCTGCTCAGCCAGCTGCGAACCGGGTCGGTTTCCGGCGGCATTTCCCTGTCGATGAACGCCTGGATGTTGCGCACGCAGCGTCCGCATTTGGGCAGGCACCCCCGGCTGCGGAACACGTCGCGCGCCCGGTCGGCCGAGGCCCCGCAAGGCTTGGCGCTTCGCCGCACGTCGCGATCCGTTATGACATTGCAGGAGCAAATGATCATCGCCACTCCGCCGATAGGAAACGCGTCGCTGCCCAACTCGCGCGCGCAAACCCAATAAAGCCGCGGAAAGACGAATAGAAAAGCTTTTTGGCTTTTCTTGGATAGATTCTAAACTGCGCGTCGCTTTTGCGGTGCAAAATGCCGGCCCGAAAGGTATGGCCTTTCCGGGCCGGCGGCGCGTCTCCCTTTAGAACAGGGCCGAAGCCTTCAACAGGGCGAAATAGACGCCGATCAGGAAGGGAATCCCCACAGCGGCCCAGGACAGGAAGCCCGCGACGCCGAAAGGTCCCCGCGCCGCATGCGCCGGATCGCCCTTGATGAAGTCCTCGTGCTGCAGCGAGCGTTCGCGCTGCAATTCCTCGTCGGTCATATGGTGTTTGTCGGCGACCGGGAAGATCAGCAGATTGCAGATCAGGCCGACGAACAACATGCCGGCGAGAATGTGCAAAGTGCCGTCATAGACGAGATTATGCGCCACGCCTGCGTTGATCTGCGACTGCCGCAGACCGGCGATCAACGACGGCCCGACGACGCCGGCGACGGACCACGCGGTAAGCAGCCGCCCATGGATCGCCCCGACCATCTGGGTGCCGAAGAGATCGGCGAGATAGGCCGGCACGGTGGAAAAGCCGCCGCCATACATGGTGAGGATCACGCAGATCGAGGCGACGAATAGTCCGGCCTGGCCATGATGGCCGAGGACCGGCAGCAGCATGTAAAGGGCGATGCCGAGCACGAAGAACGCCGTATAGGTGGCCTTTCGGCCGATGTGATCGGAAATCGACGCCCAGATGAAGCGGCCGAGGCTGTTGAACAGGCTGATCAGGCCGACGAGCCCCCCCGCCGCGGCGACGATGGCCGCTTTTTGCGCCGGGGTGATGGCGGCGAGGCTGTCCACGCCGATGAGCTTGGCGCCGAAAACCTCCTGCAACATCGGGCTCGCCATGGAAATGACGCCGATGCCGGCCGTGACGTTGAGGCACAGGACCGCCCAGACCAGCCAGAATTGCGGCGTCTTCCAGGCGACGTCGAGATGCACGTCCTTGTGGGTGATCATCGACTTCGCCTGCGGCGCGGGCGGCGTCCAGCCTTCCGGTTTCCAGCCGGTCGGCGGGACGCGGAAGCCGAATGCGCCGGCCGCCATCGCCAGGACATAGAGCCCGCCCAGGATCATCAGGGCGAAAGCCACGCTTTGGGTAGCGCCGGCGGGAGCGAAATGTTTCATCAACGCCACCGCGATCGGCGCGCCGATCAAGGCGCCGCCGCCATAGCCCATGATCGCCATGCCGGTCGCCATGCCGCGCCGGTCGGGAAACCATTTGATCAGGGTGGAGACGGGGCTGATATAGCCGAGGCCCTGGCCGACGCCGCCGATCACGCCGCAGCCGAGCCAAAGAAGCCAGAGCTGGTGGACAAGCACGCCGACGCCGCCGAGGATCAGGCCGCCGCCCCAGCACAAAGCCGCGATAAAGCCGGCCTTGCGCGGGCCGGCGTGCTCCAGCCATCCGCCGAAGATAAACGCCGAAATGCCAAGCACAGCGATGAAAATTTCAAAAGTCGGCGTGACCATCGGGACGGTCCAATTGCAGGACCGGGTGAACAGCATCCCAAGGAAGCCGATGTGCTTGCATGCGGCCGCGTCGGTCGCGGGCAGAAGCCGGCTCATCGGCAGCCAGAAGACTGAAAAGCCGTAAGCCATGCCAATACATAGATGTATCGCCAGAGCTGCTGGCGGAACCAGCCATCGGTTGAAACTTGGCTTGGCCACCGTCGTGGCGCGATCGAACAAGCCGGGCGAGCGCAGAGCGCCGCCCCCCGTCACAGTCGTCATATTTTACCCCCCTGGTTTTATTTAGTCGTTATTCGACGCTTCTTCGTTTGATCTTATCGCGCGCCGCCGCGACCAGCGGCGGCAGAACCCGCCCCGGTTCGGCGGCCGCGGCGAGAAATTCCTCCCGCATTTTCGGCGTCCAGAAGTGGTTGATGTGGTCGGCGATGGCGGGGACCGCTCTTTCCTCCGGATAGGCCTTGAAATAATCGGCGATTTCCTCCGCCTTGCGGATCAGTCCGCCGGCGCCATGATCGCCGTGACCTATGTTCTTTTCGATATTCATGACGCTGCCGCCTCCCATTCGGCGCGCTTTCCCGCGAGCGCGCCGGCGAAAACCGTGACGCTGTCGGGCCGGGCGATGGCCGCGAGAGTCACGCCGAGCTTTTCCGCCCGCTCGATGGCGAGCGAGGTGGGCGCCGAAATGGCCACAAGCGTCGTGGCGCCGAAAATCGCCGTCTTCTCCACCATTTCGAACGAGGCGCGGCTGGTGACGACAACGAAGCCGTCGCGAGGCTGGATTTTTTCGCGGCATGCCGCGCCGATCATTTTGTCGAGCGCGTTGTGGCGGCCGACGTCCTCGCGAAGGCAAAGGATCGATCCGTCGCGCGCGCAAAAGGCCGCCCCGTGGACGGCGCGGGTGAGGGCGTTGAGTTTCTGGTTCTTTTCGATATTGGCGAGCGCGGCGAAAATCGCCTTCGGCGCGATCGCCGCATTGGCGGGCAGGGGCGCGGCGATGGGCATCTGCTCCACCGTCTCGACGCCGCACAGGCCGCAGGAGGTGCGCCCCGTCAACGCGCGGCGGCGCGACAGATGTTCGCGCAACCGGCCCGGCGCAAGCTCGATATCGAGCGCGACCCCCTTTTCCTGTTTAAAAATCCGTACGCTGCGGATTTCCTCGGGCGCGCGGACGATTCCCTCGGTGAGGCTGAAGCCATAGGCGAAATCCACCGCATCGCCCGGCGAGGCCATCATCACCGCATAAGAGAGGTCGCCATAGACGAAGCTCACAGGGATTTCGGCGGCGATCGAGCGCCACGCCGGCGAGCGGGGGCCGCCCGCCGACTCGATTTTTTCGGCCCGCATGAGAAGCGAGGCGGGCGTTGGCTCATTCGGCGGCATTGGTCGAGGCCATGATCTTGCGAAGGGACACGTCCTCTTCCGCGTTGCGCTCCTGCCATTCGGACAGGGCGTTGGAGCGGCGCACCTCGACCGCCGTCACCTTATATTCCGGGCAACCTGTCGCCCAGTCGGTGTTTTCGGTGGTCACGACATTGGCGCCGGAGCCGGGGTGGTGGAAGGTCGTATAGACCACGCCCGGCTGCATGCGCTCCGAAATCTGGGCGCGTAGCGATACGTTCCCGGTGCGGCTCGTCAGCGACACCAGGTCGCCGTCGACAATGCCGCGCTGTTCCGCGTCGAACGGGTGGATCTCCAGCACGTCCTCGCGATGCCAGACGTTGTTTTCGGTGCGCCGGGTCTGCGCGCCGACATTATATTGCGTGAGAATCCGCCCGGTGGTGAGAATGAGCGGATAGCGCGGCCCGACGCGCTCCCGCGTCGGCACGAATTCGGTCAGCATGAACCGGCCCTTGCCGATGACGAAGCGGCCGACATGCATGGTCGGCGTTCCGTCCGGCGCCGCGTCGTTGCATGGCCATTGCACCGAGCCCAACCGGTCGATTTTTTCATAGCTCACGCCGCGGAAGGTCGGGGTCAGCGCCGCGATCTCGTCCATGATTTCGCTGGGATGGGAATATTTCATCTCATAGCCCATTGCGGTCGCCAGTTCGCAGGCGACCTGCCACTCCTCCTTGCCGCAGAGCGGCTCCATCACCTTGCGGACGCGATTGATGCGCCGCTCGGCGTTGGTGAAGGTCCCGTCCTTTTCGAGGAACGAGGCGCCCGGCAGGAAGACATGGGCGTATTTCGCAGTTTCGTTCAGGAACAGGTCCTGGACGACGACGCATTCCATGGCGGCAAGGCCCGCCGTCACGTGCTGGGTGTTCGGATCGGACTGGGCGATGTCCTCGCCCTGCACGAACAGGCCCTTGAAATGGCCGGCGACGGCCTCGTCCAGCATGTTGGGAATGCGCAGGCCCGGCTCCTCGTCGAGCTTGACGTTCCACACAGCCTCGAAGCTCTCGCGCACGCCGTTATCCGAGACATGACGATAGCCGGCGTATTCATGCGGGAACGAGCCCATGTCGCAGGAGCCCTGGACATTGTTCTGGCCGCGCAGGGGATTCACGCCGGCGCCGGTATGGCCGATATTGCCGGTCGCCATGGCGAGATTGGCGAGGCCCATGACCGCGGTCGAGCCCTGGCTGTGCTCGGTGATGCCGAGGCCGTAATAGATGGCGGCGTTTTTCACGCCGGCATAGAGCCGGGCCGCCGCCCGCACGTCCGCGGCCGGGACGCCGGTGTATTTTTCGCTTGCTTCGGGCGAATGATCCTCCCGGGCGACGAAGCTCGCCCAGGATTCATATTCGTCGAGGTCGCAACGGGCGCGGATATAATCCTCGTCCGCCAGGCCCTCGGTGACGATGACATGGGCGAGCGCATTGAGCAGCGCCACATTGGTCCCCGGCTTCAGCTTCAGGTGATATTCCGCCTGCACATGCGGCGTGCGCACGAGATCAATGGCGCGCGGATCGGCGACGATCAGCCTGGCGCCCTGGCGGAGGCGCTTCTTCAGGCGCGAGGCGAAGACCGGATGGCCGTCGGTCGGGTTGGCGCCGATGACCAGGATCACGTCGGCGTCCTCGACCGATTTGAAATCGTTGGTTCCGGCCGAGGTGCCCAGCGTCGATTTCAGCCCATAGCCGGTCGGCGAGTGGCAGACGCGCGCGCAGGTGTCCACGTTGTTGTTGTGGAAGGCGGCGCGCGCCAGCTTCGTCAGCAGGAACACTTCCTCGTTGGTGCAGCGCGAGGAGGTGATGACGCCGATCGATTCGCGGCCGTATTTCGCCTGCGCCCGCTTGAATCCGTCGGCGGCGGCCTTGATCGCCTCATCCCAGGAGACTTCGCGCCAGGGATCGGTGATCTTCTCCCGCACCATGGGCTTCAGCTTGCGGTCCTTGTGGGTGGCGTAGCCATAGGCGAACCGGCCCTTGACGCAGGAATGGCCCTCGTTGGCTTTGCCGTATTTATAGGGCGTCATGCGGATGACCTTGCCGTCGCGCATTTCCGCCTTGAACGAGCAGCCGACGCCGCAATAGGCGCAGGTGGTGACGACCGCATGGTCCGGCTGGCCCTCCGCCACGACGTTCTTTTCGACCAGGGCGGCGGTGGGGCAGGCCTGCACGCAGGCGCCGCAGGACACGCATTCCGACTCGAGGAAATCGGTCGAGCCGGCCTTGATGCGCGATTCGAAGCCGCGGCCCTCGATGGTGAGGGCGAAGGTTCCCTGGACCTCCTCGCAGGCGCGCACACAGCGGCTGCAAACGATGCATTTGGTCGGATCGTAAAGGAAATAGGGGTTCGATTCGTCATTTTGGTCGGCGAAATGATTATCGCCGTCATAGCCGTAGCGCGTGTCGGTCAGGCCCGCGCGTGCGGCCTCGTCCTGCAATTCGCAGTCGCCGTTGGAGGCGCAGGTCTCGCAGTCGAGCGGGTGGTCGGAAATATAAAGCTCCAGCACGCCGCGGCGCAGTTTCTCCAGGCGCTCGCTCTGGGTGCGCACCATCATGCCTTCTTCCGCTGGCGTGGTGCAGGAGGCGGGCGTGCCGCGACGCCCCTCGATTTCCACCAGGCAGAGCCGGCAGGATCCGAAGGATTCGAGACTGTCGGTGGCGCAGAGCTTTGGGATTTTGACGCCCCCGGTCATGGCCGCGGCCATGACGGAGGTTCCTTGCGGGACTGTGACCTTCTCGCCGTCGATGGTGAGGGTGACCGTCTTTTCGGCGACGCGGATCGGCGTGCCGTAGTCGACTTCCTTGGTAAGGCTCATCGTATACTCCTATTCGGCGGCGACCGTCTTTCCGTGATCGAAATCCTCGGGGAAACGGTCGAGGGCCGACAGAACCGGCATGGGCGTCAGGCCGCCCATGGCGCAAAGGGAGCCGTCCGTCATGACGTCGCAAAGATCGCGGACGGCCGCGATATTCTTTTCGACGTCCCGGCCGGCGATAATCTTGTCCATCAGTTCCTCGCCGCGCGAGGCGCCGATGCGGCAGGGCGTGCATTTGCCGCAGCTTTCCTTGGCGCAGAAATGGAAGGCGAAACGCGCCATCTGCGCCAGATCGACGGTGTCGTCGAAAACCACGATGCCGCCATGGCCAAGCATGGCCTTGTTGGCGGCGAGCGTTTCGTAGTCGAGCTGCAGGTCGAGTTCTTTTTCGGTGAGATAGGCGCCGAGCGGGCCGCCGATCTGGACGGCGCGCAGGGACCTTCCGCTGGCCGTCCCGCCGCCGAAGCCTTCCACGATCTCGCGCAAGGATACGCCGAAGGCGAGTTCGATCAGGCCGCCGCGTAAAACGTTGCCGGCGAGTTGGACCGGCTGTGTGCCGCGCGAGCGTCCCATGCCGTAATCGGCGTAAGCTTTGCCGCCCTTGTCCAGGATGAACGGAATGGCGGAAAGCGATAGCACGTTATGAATGAGCGTCGGCTTGCCGAACAGGCCGGATATGGCGGGAATGGGCGGCTTGGCGCGGACCAGCGCGCGCTTGCCTTCGAGGCTGTCGAGCAGCGAGGTTTCCTCGCCGCAGATATAGGCGCCGGCGCCGATCCGCAGTTCGAGATCGAAGCCCTTGCCCGGCCCAAAAGCGTCGGGGCCGAGAATCCCCTCCCGCCGCGCGCCGTTCAGCGCATGGCTCATGGTTTTGGCGGCGTGGGGATATTCCGAACGCAGATAGATGAAGCCCTTGCTCGCGCCGATGGCGTAGGCGGCGATGGCCATGCCTTCGATCAGGACGAAGGGATCGCCCTCGAAAATCATGCGGTCGGCGAAAGTGCCGGAATCGCCTTCGTCGGCGTTGCAGACCACATATTTGCGATCGGCCTCCGCCTCCTGCGCCGTCTTCCATTTGATCCCGGCCGGGAAGCCGGCGCCGCCGCGCCCGCGCAGGCCGGAGGCGGCGACCTCCTCGACCACCGCGGCCGGCGTCATGGTCAAGGCCTTGCTCAGGCCCTTCATTCCGTCATGGGCTCGGTAATCGTCGAGCGAGATCGGGTCGATGACGCCGCAGCGAGCGAAGGTGAGCCGCTGCTGGCCTTTCATCCAGTCGAGTTCGGCGACCGGGCCGAGCCGCAGCTTATGCGCGCCGCCATTGGCCGCGTCGGCGTCGATGAGCGAGGCGACATCGTCCGGCGCGACCGGCCCATAGCCGATGCGGCCCTGGGGCGTGACGAATTCCACCAGGGGCTCCAGCCAGAACATGCCGTGCGAGCCGTTGCGGACGATATCGAGTTCGAGCTTCCGGGCGCGGGCTTCGCGGGCGAAAGCCGCGGCGACCGCGTCGGCGCCGACCGAAAGGGCCGAGGCGTCGCGGGGAATGTAAACGCGAATCATTGTTCCGCTCCCGCAAGCTTGGCCGCCCGCGCGCAAAGGACGTCGAGCCCCTCTTCGTCGAGGCGGCCGTATATTTCGCCGTCGAGCAGGGCGTTGGGCCCGAGGGCGCAATTGCCGAGGCAATAGGCGGTCTCGACCGCCACGCCGGCGCGCGCGCCGCCGTCAACCTTGACGCCCAGGCTTTTCTCGACATGGCGGGCCAGTTTGTCAGCGCCGCGCGCCTGGCAGGCTTCCGCAAGGCAAAGCTTGATCGCCGCGCCTTCCGGCTTCTGGCGCTTGAAGTCGTGATAGAAGGTGATCGTCCCGAAAACTTCGGCGCGGGTAATGTTGAGCGCGCTCGCGATCAAGGGGATCGCCCTGGCGTCCACATAGCCGAACCTGTCCTGCAGCGCGTGCAGGATCGGCAGCAGCGGGCCCTCGAGCGTCGCCTTGTCCTCGATCAGCGCGAGAGCGATCGAATCGTCGAAGGGTATCGGCGCCGGCATGATGTTCTCCCCGTCCTGCACATTGTTTCAGCAGGTTAAACGCGTTTTATCGCTTCAGGTCGCAGACCGGACAGCGAACTTATTCAAAAAATCGTGTGACGCTTTCTATCAAGCGCCGAAACCGGGGCCGAAATCCATAGAGAAAGCCTTAAGCTGAGAAACTTCTAAGAATTCTAAGAAACGGCCCGGCCCAAGCGGCCGCCGGCGGATAAAGCGCGTCTATGAACAAAGACATAGGGCGTTTTGCCGGCGCTGCAAGGCCGGTGCTCATTCGCCGGGCGCGGCCTCGGCTTCGGGCCCGCGGCGGGCGAAGAGCGCGCGTCTTTTCGCCGTCGCCCATTGGCTGAAACGGTCGAGATAGAGATAGACGACCGGCGTGGTGTAGAGGGTCAGCAACTGGCTGATGATCAGGCCGCCGACGATCGACACGCCGAGCGGGCGGCGCATTTCGCCGCCTTCGCCAAAACTCAGGGCCAGCGGCAGGGCGCCGAATATGGCGGCGAAAGTGGTCATCAGAATCGGCCGGAACCGCAAGAGGCAGGCCTCGTAAATGGCGTCGCGCGGGCTCACCCCCTCGGTTCTCCGGGCGGTGATGGCGAAATCCACCATCAGAATCGCGTTCTTCTTGACGATGCCGATGAGCAGGATGACGCCGATCGCCGAAATGATGGTGAAGGGGATATCGAACATCATCAGGGCGAGCACGGCGCCGACGCCCGCCGAGGGCAGGGTCGAGAGAATGGTGATCGGATGGATGGTGCTCTCGTAAAGAATGCCCAGCACGATATAGACGGCGATGATCGCCGAGAGGAACAGGAATGGCATGTTGCGGCTGGACTGGGCGAAGGTCAGCGCCGAACCCGCGGGCGCGCCGTGAATGTTGGCGGGCATGTCGATCGCCCGCTCCGTCGCGCGAATTTCGGCGAGCGCCTGATCAATCGTGTCATGCGGGTCGAGATTGAAGGAAATCGTCGTGGTGACGAAGGGGCCCTGGTGCTCGATCGACAGGGGCGCATTGCCGCGTTCGTAATGGCTGAAGGCGGATAGGGGGACCATGGTCTCCTTGATCGTGCTCACCGCCGCGCCGGACGAGGCCGAAGTCTTGCCGGGAGCGGCAAGCGCGTTGATCGCGGCGTTGCGCGCCGTATCGAGGCTGGCCGAACCAGCTTCCGCCTCCGCAAGGCTCTCCCCTCGCGGCGGAATTTTCGTCACATTGCCGGCGGGCAGGTTGGACTTGGCCACGCCGCTGGCCGGGCCGCCGGCGGTCGAGACATAGATCTGCTTGAGCATGTCCGGGTTCCGGGTGTAGCGCGGATCGATCTCCATGACGACGTGATACTGGTTGATGGCGGAGAAAATGGTCGAGACCTGGCGCTGGCCGAAGGCGTCGTAAAGCGTGTTGTCTATCTGCGACATGCTGAGGCCGAGACGGGAGGCGGCGTCGCGGTCGATGACCAGATTGGATTGCAGCGCGGCGATCTGCACATCCGAATTCACATCCTTCAGGCGGCCGCGTTTCTTCAGCGCCTCGGTCAGTTTCCTGGTCCAGAGGTAAAGCTCCTTCGCGTTGCCGGCCGTCAGGCTGTATTGGAATTGCGCCGCGCTCGATCGCCCGGTGGTGCGCACGTTTTGCGAGGCGTAAAAGAGCAGCCGCCCTCCAGGCACCTGGGCGAGTTTCGGCCGCAGCCGCGCGAGCACCTGAAAGACGCTGACGTTTCGTTCGCTCAATGGCTTGAGATGGACGTAGACCCTCGCCGTATTGGTCGCGCCCTCATGGCCGCCTCCCCCGGTGAAGCCGACGACGGCCTCAACCGCCGGATCCTTGCTGGCGATGCGCAGCAAGTCCGCGAGCTTCTTCTTCATCGCCTCGAAGGAAATGCTCTGGTCGGCCCGCAACTGGCCGATCAGGCGGCTCGTGTCCTCCTGCGGGAACAGGCCCTTGTGGACATGGGCGTAGAGCCAGAAATTGCCCCAGATGGTCAAGGCGAGCACGACAATGGTGACGAAGGAATGGCGCAGCGCGACGGCGAGGCTTCGTCCGTAGGCGGCTCGCAAATGCTCGAAGCCCTTCTTCAACGCCAGCGCCAGGCGGGTTTCGTGCTTGCCGCCTTCCTCGGCGCGCCGCAGCAGCAGGGCGCAAAGCATGGGGGTCGTGGTCAGCGAAATCATCAGCGAGATGATCACCGCCGCCGAGAGGGTCACGGCGAATTCGCGGAAGAATCGCCCGACCAGTCCGCCCATGAAAATGATCGGCGTGAAGACGGCGATCAGCGACATGCTGATCGACAGGACGGTGAAGCCGACCTCGCTCGCGCCGAGAAGCGCGGCGTCGAGCCGGCTCATGCCGGCCTCGACATGGCGTTCGATATTTTCCACCACGACGATGGCGTCGTCGACGACGAAGCCGGTGGAAATCGTCAGCGCCATCAGCGTCAGCAGGTTGAGGCTGTAGCCAAGGAGATACATGACCCCGAACGTGCCGACGATCGATACCGGCACGGCTATGCTCGGCACCAGGGTGGCGCGCAGATTATGCAGGAAGAGATAGACGACGAAGGTCACCAGCATGACGGCCAGGGCCAGCGTCAGCTCCGTGTGGTAGAGCGAGGCGCGGATCTGGAGCGAGCGGTCCATCACCACGCCCAGATGGGCGTCGCCGGGGAGCGCCGCGCGCAGATAAGGCAATTCGGCCTTTACCGCATCGACCGTCTTGATGATGTTGGCGCCGGGCTCGGCGCGCAGGATCGCCAGCACCGCCGGCTTGCCGTTGACATAGCCGATATTGCGCACGTCCTCGACCGAATCGATCACTTTGGCGACATCGGAAAGCCGCACCGCCGAACCGTTGCGATAGGCGATGACGATCGGTTTGTAATCCGCCGCGCGAACCGCCTGGTCGTTGGTGTAGATCTGGTAATGGCGCTTGCCCTGCTCGATCGCGCCTTTGGGCGCGTTGGCGTTGGCGGAAGCCAGCGCCGCGCGCACGTCCTCGAGCCCGATGCCGTAATGGAACAAGGCCTGGGGATCGAGTTCGACCCGCACCGCCGGAAGGGCCGAACCGCCGATGATGACCTGGCCTATGCCGGGAATCTGCGAGATCCTTTGCTGCAGGACATTGCTCGCCGCGTCGTAAAGCTGGCCGCGGGTGAGCGTCTTCGAGGTCAGGGTGAGAATGAGGATGGGCGCGGACGAAGGATTGACCTTGCGATAGGTCGGATTGGAGCGGAGCGCCGTCGGCAGGTCGGCGCGCGCCGCGTTGATCGCCGCCTGCACGTCGCGCGCGGCGCCGTCAATGTCGCGGTCGAGGCTGAACTGAAGGATGATGCGCGTACGGCCGAGGCTCGATGTCGAGGTCATTTCGGTGACATCGGCAATCTGGCCGAGGTGGCGCTCGAGGGGCTCGGCGACGCTGTTGGCCATGGTTTCCGGGCTGGCGCCGGGAAGGTTGGCGTTGACGGTGATAAAGGGAATATTCACTTCCGGCAACGGCGCGACCGGCAGAACCGGAAAGGCGAGAACGCCCGACAAGGCGATGCCGATGGTGAGCAGAATGGTCGCCACCGGCCGCCGGATGAAGGCCGAGGAAAAGATCATTGCGCCGGCCCCGGTTCGGTCGCCAGAGCGTCGTCGGCGCGGCCGCGCACGCGCCGGGCGAGCCGGTCGAAATAGAGATAGATCACCGGCGTGGTGTAGAGGGTCAGCACCTGGCTGAAGATGAGGCCGCCGACGATGGCGACGCCGAGCGGGCGGCGCAGCTCCGAGCCGACGCCGGTCCCGAGCATGAGCGGCAGGGCGGCGAGGAGCGCCGCGAAAGTCGTCATCAGGATCGGCCGGAAGCGCAGGAGACAGGCCTGCCTGATCGCCTCGACCGGCGACATGCCTTCCTCGCGCTCCGCCGAAAGCGCAAAGTCGATCATCATGATCGCGTTTTTCTTGACGATGCCGATCAGCAGGATGATGCCGATAATGGCGATGACGTCGAGTTCGTAGCCGAGGAGCAGAAGGGCGAGCAGGGCGCCAACGCTCGCCGAGGGCAGGGTGGAGAGAATGGTCACCGGGTGGATGAAGCTCTCATAGAGCACGCCCAGCACGATATACATGGTCGCCACCGCCGCCGCGATCAGCAGCAGCTCATTGATCAGCGAGGCCTGGAAGGCCGCCGCCGCGCCCTGGAAGGCGAGGAGGAAGGACTTGGGCAGGCCAATGTCGGCCTTGGCCTGTTCGATCGCGTCGATCGCGGCGCCGAGGGAAGCGCCCTTGGCCAGGTTGAAGGATATGGTGGTCGCCGGGAACTGGCCGAAATGGGTGATGACCAGCGGGGCGGCGCGCTTCGTGACGTGGACGATGGCCGAGAGCGGCGTCTGGCCGTTGGTGGTCGAGGCGTTGGAGGGAAGATAGACCGAATTGAGCCCCTTGACCGAATGCTGGATGGCGGGGTCGGCTTCGAGAATGACGCGATACTGGTTCGACTGGGTGTAGATCGTCGAAATGATGCGCTGGCCGAAGAGATCGTAAAGCGCATTGTCCACCGTCGCCGGGGTAATGCCGAAACGCGCCGCCGCCGCGCGGTCGATGGTGAGGTCGAGGGCCGCGCCCTCCTGCTGCATGTCGCTGGCGACATCGGCAAGCGCCGGCTCCTGCCGCAGCTTTTCGGTGAGCTTCGGCGCCCATTCGGCGAAAAGCTCGGGATTGGCGTTCTCCAGCACGAATTTGTATTGCGCGCGGGTGACGCTGGCGTCGATGGCGAGATCCTGCGCCGGCTGCATATAGAGCCTGGCGCCGATCACATGCGACGTTTCGCGATCGAGCCGCCGGATCGTGTCGTCGATCGTGTCGGAGCGCTTGTCATACGGCTTGAGATTGATGAGGAAATTGCCGGAATTGAGGGTGAGGTTGGTCCCGTCCACGCCGACGAAGGAGGAGAGCGAGGCGACGTCCTTGTCCTTGAGGATGATGTCGGCCAGTTCGGTTTGCAGGCGGACCATTTCCTTGAAGGAGGCGTCCTGCGGCCCCACCGAGACGGCCTGGATGACGCCGGTGTCCTGGGTGGGAAAGAAGCCCTTGGGAATGACGAAATAAAGATAGACCGTCACTCCGAGCGTCGCCAAAGCGACCAAAAGAGTGAGCGGCTGGGCGCGCAGAACGACGTCGAGGCTGCGCGCATAAGAGTCGCGAATTTTATTGAAGACGCGCTCGGCGGCGAGGTCGAAACGGCCGCGCTCGCTGTCGGGGCGATGGCGGACGAGGCGGGCGCACATCATCGGCACCAGCGTAAGCGACACGATCGCCGAAATGACGATGGTGACGGCGAGCGTAATGGCGAATTCGTGGAACAGCCGCCCCACCACCTCGCCCATGAACAGGAGCGGGATCAGCACGGCGATCAGCGAGACGGTCAGCGAGATGATGGTGAAGCCGATCTGCTTCGAGCCCCGCAAGGCCGCCTGCATCGGGTCGAGCCCGCCTTCGACGTGGCGCGCGATATTTTCGATCATGACAATGGCGTCGTCGACGACGAAGCCGGTCGAAATGGTGAGCGCCATCAGCGACAGATTGTCGAGGCTGAAGCCTAAGAGATACATGACCCCGAATGTGCCGATCAGCGACAGCGGCGCCGACAGGCTGGGAATCAGGGTCGCCGGCAGAGTTCGCAGAAAGACGAAGATCACCGCCACAACCAGGATCACCGCCAGGACCAGTTCGAATTCGACGTCGGCGACGGAGGCGCGGATCGTCACGGTGCGGTCGGTCAGCACCTTCACATTGACCGCGGCCGGCAGGTCGGCCAGCAGCCTCGGCAGCAATCGGCGCACATTGTCGACGGTGAGGATGACATTGGCGCCGGGCTGGCGGCGCACGTTCAGGATGATCGCCCGCGTGCGGTTCGCCCAGGCGGCGAGCTTGGTGTTTTCGGGCCCCTGGACGACGGTCGCGACATCCTTGAGCCGCACGGGCGCGCCATTGCGATAGGCGACGACGATATTTCCATATTCCGCGGCGCTGGTGATCTGGTCGTTGGCGCCGATGGTCGAGCTTTGCGCGGGTCCGTCGAAGCTGCCCTTGGGAATATTGACATTGGCGGCGGCGAGAACGGTGCGCATGTCGTCTATGCTCAGCCCGTGCGCCGCCAGGGCGGCGGGATTGAGCCTGATGCGCACGGCGGGGCGCTGGCCGCCGGCGATGCTGACCAGGCCCACGCCCGGCTGCTGCGAAATCTTCTGCGCCAGCCGCGTTTCGCTCAGGTCCTGGAGTTGGGTCAGCGGCAGGGTCTTCGACGTCACCGCAAGGGTGAGAATGGGCGCGTCGGCCGGATTGACCTTGGCGTAGATCGGCGGCGCCGGCAGGTCGGCGGGCAGCAGATTGCCGGCGGCGTTGATCGCCGCCTGGACTTCCTGCTCGGCCACGTCGAGCGAGAGGCTCAAGGCGAACTGCAAGGTGATGACGGAGGCGCCGGCCGAGCTTGCCGAGGTCATGGAGGCGAGGCCAGGCATCTGGCCGAACTGGCGCTCCAGCGGCGCGGTGACGGACGAGGTCATCACCTCGGGACTCGCGCCGGGATAGAAGGTCTGCACCTGGATGGTCGGATAATCGACCGTCGGCAGGGTCGCCAGCGGAAGGAAGCGGAAGGCCGAAATACCCGCGAGCAGAATGGCGATCATCAGCAGCGTCGTCGCCACCGGCCGACGGATGAAGGGCGCCGAGACGTTCATGGCGGCGCGCCGTTCGCTCCCGCCGCCCTGGTCTTCGCCGGCTTGCCGCCGCCCGCAGCGCCGGCCTCGTTTTCGGCCATGGCGCTGACGGCGGCGCCTTCGCGAAGCCGGTCGGCGCCGTCGACGACCACCCGGTCGCCCGGCTTAAGGCCGGAGAGAATCTGGACGTAGCCGCCGTCGGTCTCGCCGAGCTTGAGGACGCGCACGCTGGCCTTGTTCTGTCGCGTCACGACATAGGCGTAATCGCCCGGCGCGCCGTGCTGGACGGCGGCGAGCGGCGCGGCGGTCGCGCCCTTCAGCACATCCACCAGCAGGCGGATATTAACGAACTGGTTCGGGAAGAGCTTCTCGTCCTTGTTGGCGAATTGGGCGCGCAGCTTCACCATGCCGGTCGTGACATCGACCTGGTTGTCGAGCACGGTGACGATTCCGCTCGCGATCTTGTGGACATTGCCGCGGCCATAGGCGGTCGCGATCAGCTTGTTTCCGTCCCGCATCTGCGGCAGAATTTTCTGCAAGGCGCCTTCCGGCACCGAGAAAATCACCGAGATCGGCTTGAGCTCGGTGATCACGGCTATGCCGCCGGTCGATCCCGCCTGGATGTAATTGCCGGGATCGACCAGCCGCAGGCCCATGCGACCGTCGATCGGCGCGACAATATGGCAATAGGCGATGTTCAGCGCCTGCTGGTCGATCAGGGCCTGATCGGCGCGCACCGTGCCTTCATATTGCTGGACGACATAGACCTGGTTGTCGGCTGTCTGTTTGGCGATGGAATTCTGCTTGAGCAGGGTCTGATAGCGCTTGAGGTCCGCGCGCGCCTGCGCCAGCAGGCCCTTGTCGTGGGCAAGCTGGCCCTCATATTGCGCCTTGAGCGCCTGATAGGGGCGGGGATCGATCTGGGCGAGGAAATCGCCCTTCTTCACTTCCTGGCCTTCCTTGAACCCCACTTTCTGCAAATAGCCGGAAATCTGGCTGACCACGGTCACGGTGGAAAGCGGCGTCACCGTGCCGAGCGCGTCGATCACGACATGCAGATCGCGACTCTGGACCGTGGCGACCCCGACCGGCTGGGGCGCGTTGTGGCCCTTATGGCCGGCGCCGCGGCTTTCCGTCGTCGGGCTCGACGCGGGCTGGACGAAGTGGCGGTAGGCCAGGAAACCCGCGGCAATGACGACGATGAACGCCAGCCAGCGCCCCGCGCCGCCGCTCTTGCGCGGCTTCGGGCTGACTTCCGGCGCATTTTCCGGCGCAAATTCGGCGCTTTCCTCCGCGCCTTCGTCCCGTCGGCCGAATCGATTGTCGGTCTCGTCCATCGCAATCTCGAAACTAGGCCGTTTTGCGCGTCCTTGCGCGGAACATCAGCGGGAAAAATGTAGGTATGCGGAGCGAAAGTTCAAATTATGACGGGGGGACGGGCAGGGAGCGCGCCACCGCCTGATCCAGCGGCGGCGCCTGGACCGCGGCGAGGCTCTCGGCGTCGTAGCCGCCGCCGAGAGCCTCGATCAAGGCGACATTGGCGACGAACATGTTCTGGCGGGTGGTCAGCACCGCCTCTTCCTGGTTGAGCAGCGTCGCCTCGGCGACGACGACGGTGGTGAAGGCGACCGTGCCGGCGCGATATTGATTGAGATAGACTTTCAGCGCCTGGGCGGCGGCGTCGCGCGCCTTTTCCTGGGTTTTCAGCTCCCTGGCCAGCACACGCAGGGAGACGAGCTGATCTTCGACCTGCTGCAAGGCGGTGAGCACCGTCTGGCGGTAATTGGCGACGGCCTGGCGGTAGGCGGCCTTGGCCTCATCGGTCTGGGCGGCGCGCAGGCCGCCGTCGAACAGCGGATCGGCGGCGGCCGCGCCGAGCGACCAGATCTGATTGGCGGCGAGGAAGGGGAAGGCGTTGGCGCCCTCGAACCCGCCCGCGGCGGAAAGTGTGATGGTCGGATAATAGGCGGCGACGGCGACGCCGATCTGGGCGTTCTGCGCCTTCATGGTCCGTTCGGCGGCGGCGATGTCGGGCCGGCGCTCCAGGAGCGCTGAAGGCAGGCCGACGGGAACGGAGGGCGGCGTGAAGGGCAGGGCGCCGGGCGGAATGGTGAGTTCCGCCGGCGGGCGGCCGATCAGCGCGGCTATGGCGTGCTCGTATTGCTGGCGCGGCGCTTCGACGGCGATGAGTTGGGCCTCGGTCGCGAGCAATTGCGTCTGGGCGGTGATCAGGTCGGCCTTGGACACCGTGCCGGCCTTGTATTGGTTGCGGGTGATGGTCAGCGTGTCGCGGTAGACGGCGACGGTGCGGCGCAGCAGTCCTTTCAGCGAATCCTCGGCGCGCAGGTCGAAATAGGCGATGGCCAGTTGCGCCTGCGCCGAGAGTTTGGCGTTGGCGAAAAGGGCGGCGTCGGCCTGCGCGCTGGCGACATTGCTCTCGACCTGCCGCCGGATCTTGCCCCAGACGTCGAGCGTCCAGGTGAGATTGCCCTGAGGATAGAAAAGCGTCTTGGCGATGGGATGGCCGGTTCCGGTTAAATTCTTGCCCTCGCCGGAGCGGGTGACGGAATAGTCGCCGTTGACGCCGGGCAACAGACCGGACTGCGTTTGGCGGACCAAAGCCTCCGACTGTTCGAAGGCCGCGAGCGCGGCGGCGACATTCTGGTTGTTGACCGCGACCTGCGGCAGCAGCCGGTTGAGTTCACGGTCGTGATAGACCGACCACCAGGGGCCGCGATCGCCGCCGTCGCGCGGAACGGCGCGCGTCCAGCCTTTCAGCTCCTTGTATTTGACCGGCGTCGGCGCCGAGGGGCGGACGTAATTCGGCCCTGCCGTGCAGCCGGCGAGCAGGAGCGCGCCGCCGCAGGCGAGCCCGATCCTGCGCTTCGCCGCGCCGCCGCCTTTTCTCTTGGCCGACATGCAGATTCCGTCTCTTGGCCGCCGAAGCCTTTTTTCTTAGCCGCGGCGGCGTCCTGTGATAAGCCCCGCCCGGCTTCGGATGGAGCAAAATTCACGCACTGTGGCCAAAATGTACGCCCTGCTCCGACTTGACGGCGAAGGAGTCGTTGCTTAGCAGGAAGCGGAAAAAGGCGGCGGCCGATCGCCGGAGCCGCCGTCATTCGCAAGCGAAGCATCCCTTTCGTGGTTCGTCCGAATTGCGAAGGGGTTTTTTTGAATGGCGCGTCGGCTCTGCCCGCCGCGACAGGAATAGATCTAAGGTCGCGGCGACATGCCTGCTAAAAAAAAAAGCCTATTTTGCTTTATCGCCTGGAATATGCCGGCTACCGGCTGATGGGCTTTCTCTTCTCGGCCCTTCCAGTCGAGATGGCGTCGAAACTGGGCGGGGCGGTTTTTGCCTGGCTCGGGCCGAAATCGCGTAAGCGCCATCCGCGCCTTTTGCGCAACCTCGCCATGGCTTTTCCGGAACAGAGCGAGGAGGAGCGGCAAAAACTCTCGATCGAGGTCTGGCGCAATCTCGGCTTTGTCCTCGGCGAATTCTTCCACATCGACGAAATCATCAAGGATCGGGTCGAGGTCGAAAATCCCGAATTGCTGCGCGCCGTGGCGGCGAGCGGCAAGGGGGCGGTGCTTTGCGGCTCGCACCAGGCCAATTGGGAAGGGGCAAGCGCCGTCGTCATCCGGTACGGCCTCAAGCCGATCGGCGTTTACGCGCCGATGAACAACCCTTTCGTCGATGCCGACGTGATGCGCCGGCGCGGGAAATATTATCCCGGCGGGCTTCTGTCCAAGCGCGATCCGGAAACGCCCATCGCGATGATTCGCTATGCGCGCGCCGGCGGTGTGGTCGGCGCCCTGGTCGATCAGCAGAGTTTTGCGGGCCTGCCGACGCCCTTCTTCGGCCGGCCGGCCCGCTCCACGCCCTTTCCGGCGCTGGTCGCGCGCCAGTGCAATATGCCGCTGCTGCTGATTTCCGGCCATCGCTTGCCGGGCGTGCGTTTCGTCATGAGGGTCAAGGAACTCGAAGTTCCGCGCACCGAAGACCGCGACGCCGACATTTACGCCGCCACCGCCGCCATGCAGGCGGAGCTGGAAAAATCCATTCGCCTCTATCCAGAACAGTGGATGTGGACACATAACCGCTGGCGCTAGCCCGCATTTCTCACACGGGGCCGGCCTGCGTTGCGATTTCGACGAGTCGAGCGCAAGGAGGGCGGCCGTCGAAATGCAACCCGAAGGGCCAGCCGAAGACGCCGACAGTGTGCGTCGAACGGCTTGGCCGATGTAGCGCATCGGCCTGCGCCATTCTCCTGCTCTGTCGGCGTCTTGGGCTGGCGCAGACCGACCCCGTGTGAGAAATGCAAGCTAGGGCTGCGATTATCCGCGATATTTCATCACGCCCTTCAGGAAAGCCAGTTGCTTCGCTCTCTTGCGCCTGGAGAACCAGGCGAAGGGCGATGCGGCCTGCGCCAGCGCCGAGGCCAAGGCGCGGGAGAAGGCCAGAGGGCGGCCGTGCTTGCGGGCGGCATAGACCCGGCTTTGCCCCATGTGCCAGGCTTTCAGCGCAGCGACCTCGGGGCTGCGGGCGCTTGACCTGCCGCCCTGGTGCCGCACCAAGGCGTCGCGGATGAACATCAGGGGCCCGCGCTCGTCCTTGAGCCGCAGGCTGAGATCGTCGTCCTCATGAAAGAGGAAGATCGCCGGGTCGAAACCTCCGACCGCCTCGAAATCGGCGCGGCGGACAAAGAGGGCGGAGCCGGTCAACACCGGCACCTCGCAATCCGCCGGCGGCCAGCCGCGCGGCAGGCGCGCGGCGAAGGGCAGAAGCACGCTGTAATGCTTGAACCTCGGCCGGCTGCGGCCGTCCTCGATGCGCGGATTCATTGCGACCGCCTTGGGATAGCGCGCGGCGGCCCCGACGAGCGCTTCGACGGCGCCAGGCGCCAGGGTCGCGTCGGGATTAAGAAAAAGAATGAATTCGGAGTCGGCGGCGGCGGCGCCCTGGTTGCACGCCGCGCCGAAGCCACGGTTGCGCGTGTTGCGGATCAGTTGCGCGCCGTGGGCGGCGGCGATCTTCTCGATCGCCGCGGCGTCGGCGGAGGCGTTGTCGACCAACACGACCGGGACACCGGGCGGCGCCGAGGCGAGCATGGCCGGCAGCACACCCGAACTGTTGAAGCAGACGGAGACGATAATCACCTCATTGCCGGACGGCCGAGGGTTCACGACTTGGCCCCTCGCTCAAAAAAATGTTGCAAGATATCGTCGCCAATCCGGGCTAAGCGCCGCCCGTCGCGGCGCAGCCCTTCTCTTCGCGGGCGCCGTCGCGCCGCACACGCCAACCAAAAACTAACACCTGACGATCTGCGCATTCAGCGACCGTTCTTATTTTCTGTTCTGTGTAAACACAGTATTAACCTTGCAGTAAGGACTTGACCAGCCCCCGTGTCGCTTTCCGTTTGGCTAAGTGGGGGAAGGGTTAATTCGAGGCCGCGACAATCCAATCGCAACCGTTACTCATACCCCGAAATTTCCGATTTCCTCGATGGCCTTGAGTAAAAAACGGGGAGGCTCGCATTGCGTGTCGACCGGATGCTTTGGAAGCCGGCGCGCAAGCCGTGATCAATAGCTAAACTAAAGCCATAGCGAGAGCGCCCGCATAAAAGCATAATCCATCCAAATATATATTTAATTAAGCATATTATTTCTTGTGGAGTTACATGGCGCTCTGGATGCCCGTCGATGGTGTTGTGGATTTGAGCCTCGTCTGGTCGCCGCCGTTCCTTTTGTTCATGTGCGAAGCGCTGTCTTATTCATTGGCGCAGGGCAAGCAGCGGTCGGCCGCCAAAAGCCGAGGAGATGAACACAAAGCGCAAAAAATCTGGGCGCCGTCGCCGCGAAGCTTGCAATTGTCGGCTTTTGCGGAAAACCTGTGGCAGGGAGGCGAATCGGGGCGATTCGGTCGCAATTGCCAGGGAAAGGCGGCCCGAATGATCGTAGGCGTTCTCAACCAGAAGGGCGGCGTCGGCAAGACGACTGTCGCCGTGAATCTTGCTTCCTGCTTCAGCCGACGCGGAAAGAGCGTCCTGCTGGTCGACGCCGATCCGCAGGGCAGCGCGCTGGCGTGGTCGGGCGCGCGGCAAACGGAGCTCGACTTTGTCGTGGTCGGCATGGCCAAGCCGACCCTGCACCGCGATCTGCCGGCGCTGGCGAAAAATTACGACATGGTCGTCATCGACGGCGCGCCGCGGGTCAACGAGCTCGGCCGCGCCGCGATCATGGCGAGCGATCTCGTGCTCATTCCCGTCCAGCCCTCGCCCTATGACGTCTGGGCCGCGGCCGAAACGGCGCAACTGATCCGCGAGGCGCGGACGTTCAAGGAGCGCCTGCGCGCCGCCTTTCTGATCAACCGCAAGATCGCCAATACCGCCATCGGCCGTGATTTCGCCGCGGCGCTTGAACAGTTTCCCGACATGCAGGTGCTTGACGCCGCCCTGGCGCAAAGGGTGGTTTTCGCTGAAAGCGCCGCGCGCGGGCTGTCGGTTCTGGAAGCCGCGCCGCGCAGCGAGGCGACGCGGGAAGTGGAACGTCTGGCCGAACACATCCTGGCCAATTCGCGGAGGCAGGCTGCATGAGCAGGAAAACCGTCGAATTCAAAATGCCGCCCCCGGCCGCCGAGGCGACCGCGCAGGTCGTTCCCCTGGCGGATCGGAAGAAGAAGACCACGATCGACCATTGGGTGAGCGCCCCACAGCACGCGACGGAATCGGCGCTGGTCGCGCTCGACGGGCGCGGCGCGCGCAAAGAAGATTCGTCGATCAACGTCAGCTTTTCGGAGCATCCCGACTGGATGCAGGCGGCGAAGATGATGCTGCTGCCGCAGACCATGTTCTGGCTGTGGTCGATTCGCGCCACCGAGCGCGCCATGCGCGCTTTCATGGATTTCCCACCCAAGATATAGGGTCGGTCAATCCAGCCGGTTCATGCGCCGTCCGGCGACGAAGGCTTCCAGAACCGCGCCGAGCTGATCGGCGAGAAGCTGCTGGGCTTCCCGGCTCGCCCAGGCGACATGGGGGGTGACGATGACGTGGTCGCGCCGCGCCAACCGCATGATGACGCTGCCGGCGGGCGGCGGCTCCGGCCGCGTCACGTCGATCCCGGCGCCGCAAACCAGCCCTTGATCGAGGGCGCGCTCCAAGGCCGCCTCATCCACCAAGCCTCCCCGCGCAGCATTGATCAGCAACGGTTTTTTGCGCATGGCGGAAAATTCCGGCCAGCCGATCATGTTTTCCGTTTCCGCGGTCAACGGGCAATGGAGCGATAAAATATCCGAAGTCGCCACGACCTCGCCGAAGGGCAAGCGGCCTTCTTTCGGCGGCGCGCCTTTGCGGCCGGCGAAGACCGGCTCCATGCCGAAGGCTTGCGCCAATTGCGCCACGCGCCGGCCGAGATCGCCGGCGCCGAACAGGCCGAGCCTCTTGCCGCGCAATTGCGCGATGCGCCAGTCGTGAAAGGCGAACTGGCCGGAATCCTGCCAGCGGCCGGCGCGCACATCGGCGACATAGGGCAAAATTTTGCGGCTCAGCGCCAGGATCAGCGCAAATACATGTTCGGGGACGGAATCGACCGAATAGCCGCGAATATTGGTCACCGCCACGCCGGTTTTTCGCGCCGCCGCGACATCGACATTGTCGTAGCCGGTGGCGGTGAGCGCAATGAGTTTGAGCCGCGGCAGCTTTTCGATCGTCGCCGCGTCGAGGCGGACCTTGTTGACGATGAGGATCTCCGCGTCCCTGGCGCGGGGAAGAACTTCATCCGGCGCGGAAGCGGGATAATTCACCCATTCATGCGGGAAATCAGGCTTGGGCAGGACGATGTCGTCGGCGAGCGTCGCGGCGTCGAGAAAGACGATTCTATGCATGAAAAACTCCGCCGGCATGCCTAGCATAAGTCAAGGCCGGCGCAATCAAGCTTGCCCTATTGAGCGGTGAGGGGCAAAACCTCGGCATGAGCGAAAGAATGGTCATTATCGGCGCCGGCCAGGCCGGCCTGCAGATCGCCGAAACCCTGCGCGCCGAAGGTTTCGCCGACGAAATCGTGCTGATCGGCGAGGAGAAATTCCCGCCCTATCAGCGTCCGCCCCTGTCGAAAGCCTGGCTGAACGGCGAGACGGCGGAGGAAAGGCTGTTTTTTCGCGGGGCTGAGTTTCTTGCGGCCAAGAGGATCGACATGCGGCTTGGCGTCGCCGCCAAAAGCATCGACCGCGCCGAGAGAAACGTGCTTTTGGCCGACGGCGCGGCGCTGTCCTATTCGGGCCTGGCGCTTGCAACCGGCGCGCGGGCGCGCATCCCGCCCATCGCCGGCGTCGATCTCGCGGGCGTCTGTAGCTTGCGCGACATCGAGGACGCCAGGGAAATTTCGCGCCGCATCGGGAAGGCGGAAAATATCGTCATTATCGGCGGCGGCTTCATCGGCCTCGAAATTGCCGCGGCGGCGCGCAAAAGGGGCCGGGCGGTCACGGTGATCGAGGCCCTGGACCGGCTGATGGCGCGCGCGGTTTCCCAAAAAATTTCCGCCTTTTTCGCCGATCTGCACCGCGCCCATGGCGTGAGCCTGGTCTTTTCGGCCCAGGTGGCGGCGATCGAGGGAAGCGAGGGCAGGGTCGCCGCGGTCGCGACGGCGGACGGGAGAAAAATTCCCGCCGATCTCGTAATCATCGGCGTCGGCGCCGTTCCCAACGACGAATTGGCGCGCGCCGCCGGGCTTGAATGTTCGCGCGGCGTGGTGGTCGATAAATATGGCCGGACCTCTGACGAAAAAATCGTCGCAGCCGGCGATTGCACGGTTTTTCGTCGCGATGACGGCAGGATGATTCATTTCGAGAGCGTCCAATATGCGGTGGAAATGGCCAAGGCGGCGGGGGCTTCTCTGCTCGGCAAATCAAAACCCTTTGTCGCGGCGCCCTGGTTCTGGTCGGACCAATATGATGTCAAACTGCAAATGGCGGGCCTTAGCGAGGGGTTCGACGCGATGGTCGAACGCCGGAGCGGCGAAAGCGCCTTTTCCCTCTTCTATTATCGCCAAGGCGAATTGATCGCGGTCGATTCCGTCAACCGCCCCGGCGAGCACCTCTTGGCGCGTCGGCTTCTGGACGCGCATATTTCTCCTGAGCCGGCGCAGGCGGGAGACCCCGCCAGCGATCTCCGGCCGCTGCTGCGGTGAAGGGTTTGGGGGCGGCCGTTACGGCCGGTCGCCGAAAATATGTTCGTCGAGCAGGTACTTTAGGCCGCGATTCCAGGACACGTCGGTGTTGCCGCGGATATCGACGCTGCCGCCTTTGACGAAGCGGCCGGTCGCGACATCCTCGATGCGGATGTTGATGTTGAGAATGAGATCGCTGACTTTCTGCACCCAGGCGACCGCCGCGAGCTTGGCGCCGGCCGCCTTGGCGAGATCGATCTCGCAGCCGTTGCAATCGTGAATGTCCTGGACTTGGTCGATTTTTTTCTGGATCGGCGCGAGATCGACGATTTTGTAGCGGCCGGATTTTTCCAGCGCCGCTTTCAGGTTCCGGTCTAGCCGCTTCAGCCTTGCCGCCTCGGCGGGGCTTTCCGGCGTGGGCGAGGAATTGACGAAGACCGCATCGAAGAGGGCGGTTTTCGCCGGCGCCGCCGCAGCTTCCGCCCGTGGCGCGGCGAGCGGGAAAGAGGCGAAAAGAAGCAAGGCTAGAGCTTTTGCGCGCATTTTCATTATTTCTCCTGGTGGCGGCGGGGCGAGATTGCGCTTCCGGCGGCGCGAGGGTCAATCCCGATTTGGCCTGGCTTTCTCCAAGCGGCGCTTATTTTTGGCCAAGTTATCTCGCCGGCGCCGACGCGGCCCAATCGGATTTGTCAAGCGGCCGCTAGACGGTCTTGCCCCCATGTTCGGGAACGTTCGGCCCGTGGCCGTAATATTTGAAGGGCAGGAACTTGCCCGACATGACCAGCCGCACCCGGTCGCCCTTGGGATCCTTCTCGCGTTCGAGCGTCATGTCGAAATCGATGGCCGACATGATGCCGTCGCCGAATTCCTCCTGGATCAGCTCCTTCATCGCCGGGCCGTTGACCATCAGCAATTCGTAAAAGCGATAGAGCAGGGGGTCGGTGGGCGGCATGGGCGAATTCTGGCCGCGCATCGGGACCTCGGTCAGCATCCGCTCTTCCGCCTTCGAAAGACCGAAAAGGGCCGCCGCCTTTTCGGCGAGAATTTCGGGCAGCCGCATCTGGCCGAGCAGGGCGCCGACGATCAGCACGTCGGAAAGGCCGCCGATCGAGTCGACGATCTGTGTCCAGCTGAGATGCTTTTCGCGTTTGAGATCGAGGATTTTTTCGGTCAGTTTTTCGCGCGTCATGGCAGGCTCCGAAGGGCGGCGAGAAACGGGCGGGAAAATCCCGCCGCGCCCAAGTCGAAATCCATGCCGAGGAAAAACGTTCCCGAGGCTCTAATATTTGCGCAAGAGGCTGATGAGCTTGCCCTGGATGGTCACGCGGTCCGGGCCGAAAATGCGCGTTTCATAGGCAGGATTGGCCGCCTCAAGGGCGATCGAGGCGCCGCGCTTGCGCAGGCGCTTTAGCGTGGCCTCTTCGTCGTCGATGAGGGCGACGACAATGTCGCCGGATTCGGCGCTGTCCTGTTTCTTGATCACAACCGTGTCGCCGTCGAGGATGCCCGCCTCGATCATCGAATCGCCGCGCACTTCCAGCGCGTAGTGCTCGCCGCTCGACAGGAGGTCGGGCGGCAGGGATATCGAGTGGGAACGGTTCTGCAGGGCGGTGATCGGCGTGCCGGCGGCGATGCGGCCCATGACGGGAATGGCGACCTGCTGATGCGAATCGCCGGGCTCGGCGGCGCGGGCGCGGCCGAGATTGCCTTCGATCACGCCGAAGGAGGAACGCCCCGCGCGCGGCGCGGCGGGAGTCGAGGATTCGGGCAGCCGCAGGACTTCCAGGGCGCGGGCGCGATTGGGCAGGCGACGGATGAAGCCGCGCTCCTCCAGCGCCATGATCAGGCGGTGAATGCCGGATTTCGAGCGCAGATCGAGCGCGTCCTTCATTTCGTCAAAGGAGGGCGGCACGCCTGTCTCCTTCAGGCGCTCATAGATGAAGCGCAGGAGTTCGCTTTGCTTCTTGGTCAGCATTTTGTCGCCTTTTCTTCTGGCGGGCCGCTTCCGCCTGCAAATCCTCTGTCAGGGCGGAAAAAACACCCTAGACAAAGCATGAACGAAACATAGACGTTCTGGCTTGGTTCCGCAAGAGCCGAATGCAAATAAGGTGAATGGGAACGCGGAAGCGGGCGGCGAGGCGAAACCA